>JABUVA010000017.1:60777-69831 GCA_021442885.1 Methanobrevibacter sp.
GGAAATAATGGATTAGATTTAGGAATAATAAATCCACAAAATCCTTTAGCAATGAAATTAATATCTACCATCCTAATGTGGGTAGGAAGACTGGAAATATTACCTGTTCTAGTATTAATAAAATCATTTTGCGAAATTTTAAAGTTAAGATAAATATATTCTTAATTTTGAGTATTTAAATACTAACAACAACCTCTTTATTTTTTTACATAGCATTTTATATGTCTAATAATTGTAAAAATAGATTATAAATATGTTTAAAATAAAATAATGGAATGTTGATTTAGATTAATAAAAAATAATAATTATTTAAAATAGCAATATACAAGAACATTATAACTAGGAATATAGAAACATTTAAAATGAATATTGTTCAAATAATATTATTACAATATAAGAGGGATATAATGTATGTAATTATAATGGGCGCTGGTCGTGTTGGACTTTCACTTTCAAAATTATTAGTTGAAGATGGATACGATATTACTGTAATTGATAGTGATGAAGAATTATGTAAAAATGCAGCAGAAGAATTAGATGCTCTTGTTGTCTGTGGAAATGGTTCTAATTCAAAATTATTAGAAGAAGTAAATATTGAAGAAGCTAGCTTTTTTGTAGCAACAACTGGAAATGATGAATCAAATCTCTTATCCTGTATTATTGTAAAAAAATATAATGTTCCTAATATTATTTCAAGAGTAAGTAATCCTGATAATGAAGAAGCATTTTTAGAAGTTGGAATTAATGAGGTAATAAACCCTGAGAGAACAGCAGCAGGATTTTTAGAAAAACTTATTACTCGTCCAAAAGTAGCTGATTTAATGACTCTTGGAGAAGGTAATGCAGAAATCCTAGATATGACTGTCACTAACGATAAAGTAGTTGGTGAAAAAATATTTGAAATATCTCCAACTAAAGATTATATGATAATAGCTACTTACCCTAATGGAGAATTAAATATTCCACAAAAAGACACTGTTTTATCAAGAGGAGAAAAAATTTCTATACTTGTAAAACAAGGCTCCTTTAAAAAAGTAGGTAAAAAATTTGAAAAATAGATTTAAAAGAAATTTCTATATGATGCATCAATATGGGCTTTACCATCACCCTCTACAATAGGCCCATGACCTGGAAACATATTAACAACATCTAATTTTCTTAATCTATCAACTGATTTTTTCATATCCTCATAGCTACCTCCAAGATCCATTCTACCAATACCTCCTTGTGCAAAAACAGTATCACCTGAAATAAGATTTTTACCATCCCATAAACATATACCTCCTGAAGAATGGCCAGGAGTATGTAATACTTCAAAACTTTTTATTTTATCCCCCTCTTCTAATTCAATATCAACATCATCACGTTTAATCTTGAATCCAAAAGCACTAGAAAAATTATTAGGATTATTTGCATCTTTAATACCTTGAGCATCCATTTTACCAATAGCTACTTTAGCATTAGGAAAATCTTTATTCCCTCCAATATGGTCAAAATGACAGTGGGTATTAACAATAAGTTTAATGTCTTCAGGTTCAATTCCATTTTCTCTAAGTTTAGAGTACAAATATTCTGTATTCATTCCAGTTCCAGTGTCCACTAATACTTCTTTGTCAATTACATAGTAATTTGAATCATTAGCAAATCCTTGAATAGAAATAATATTATCGATAATCATGAAATAAATTATAAAAAAAGTAGTATATAAAAAGTGGGGTCACAGGGATTTGAACCCCGATCCTGGGATTTCTCTTGCCTCAGTACTCCAATTGTTCATCACAACGGATACTGTTCAGTTACGCGTATTTTCTTCAAAGACAACTGGAGTCCCAGATGATGCCTGGTTACACTATAACCCCAAATATAAATAAATAAAGCCAAGAGAGAGATTTGAACTCCCGTGTAATTGGTCTGCAGCCAACCGCTTCGCCTCTAAGCTATCTTGGCAAGTATGAATATATCTATATAACATCATATATAAATATTGCTAATTAAATAAAATGTAGTTTAAATTCATTTTTATCATTAGATTAACTATTATATTTATTCCTGTTGAAATATTCATAGTATTTCTAGCTAATTCATAATCATAACAAAAAATGTTTAAATATATTAAATATTGTTCTGGAAAAACAATAAAACAAATTAGTAAAAAAGAACCAATAAAAAAAAACTGTATTTTATAATTAATAATTTTTAACAATATTATTTTAGTTTTCTACCCAAACGGCCATTGCATTAGTTTTAGACAATAAATCAGATATTGGAATATTAACTGGGCAAATATCTTCACAGGATCAAAACATTCTAAAATTTCATTTGTCTATCTATTCCTGTAATCTCATCTATTTCTAAAGCTTTTTCAAGAGCATAGTTTTTCTCAATTTTGTAATTGTTACTTTTGGTTCTTTCAATGTTTTTAGGTTCTAAAAATAGCCATTTTGTATATTTAAATTTAATACCAACATAACATTTAGCACCAAATTTATTGGCAAATTCATGTAAATCATCAATTTGAGGAGAATCAATATATATTTTATCTTTAGTAGTGGTTTTAACTTCAATAGCTAGATATATATTTCCATTTCCAGCAATTACATCAGGTAATGGATTTTTAGTAGCTCCACCAGATGCTGGTGCCCTCATAGCTGCAAAGTCCCTATCCCATAATTTATGTACTAAATCTCTTTCCTCTGCTGTTCCTTTTTTTGCCAAATTAACACCTATATAAATTATTATTTAATTATTATATAAAGAAATTATGTGAGCATTTGAAAAGTAATATAATAAAAAAAGTTTTTAAATGGGGCCGGGGCCGAGATTTGAACCCGAGTCACAGGATCCACAGTCCCGTAGGATGACCGCCTACCCTACCCCGGCATCAGAAGTCTAAAAAACTAAAAAAAATTGTGTTAATGCGGGAGCAGGGATTCGAACCCTGGTAGACCTGCGTCAACAGGTCCTAAGCCTGTCCCCTTTGGCCTCTCGGGCACCCCCGCTTATGAAAGAAAGGATACATAGAAACCATTGAAAATCTTAACAAAATTTTTTAAATGCTCCGGCCGGGATTCGAACCCGAGTCTTCGGCTCGAAAGGCCGAAATGATTGGCCGGACTACACCACCGGAGCAAATACGATAAAATAAATTTTAAAATGGGCCCAATGGGGTTCGAACCCATGGCCTTCCGGTTATGAGCCGGACGCTCTACCTGGCTAAGCTATGGGCCCAAAAAGCGCCATTGACAGGGCTCGAACCTGTGACCAATCGGTTAACAGCCGAACGCTCTACCTACTGAGCTACAATGGCATAAGATACCCAATTCTTAACCAAATAAATACCCATGTTTAAAATTAAAGACTTCAAACAGTAATAAAAAGTTTGTTAAATATACTATATAAAGCTTTTGTATAAGATATTATTACACATGAAAATAATAACATCTAAAATAAAATAAGTATAAAATAATATATAAATTTAACTATAAAAAATTACTATTAATGATTAATATGGAAATTTTTGACTTAATTAAAGAAGCGAATAATCTAACATTAAAAAAACATGGAGATTTAATTAGTCTTGAACGAGCTGTTTTTTTATCATGGTGGTGTGATAAAGGAGATTGTGCTTTTTGCTATATGAGTACACAGAAAAATAAAATAAAAGATCCTAAAAAAGCTAAAAGAAGAGTTCCAAATATTTATGCAGAAGCTGAAATGTGTAAACGATTAGACTGGAATATAGAATTTTTGTCAGGAGGATATAAATCATTTTCAACATCAGAAATACAAGAAATAGCTACTACAATAAAAAATATAATGGGAGATGGAGTTTGGTTAAATACAGGAATTACTGATGAACTTGGAGAATATGGAACAGAAATTAAAGGAATTACAGGTGCTGTTGAAGTAGTAAATCCTAAACTTCACAATAAAATCTGCCCGTCTAAAAGTTTAAATGATATAAGTAATATGTTAGAAGTAGCTGGAGATTTAGGGTTTAAAAAAGCCATAACAATTATTTTAGGTCTTGGAGAGACATTAAATGATTTAGAATATTTAATAGATTATATAAAAACATATGAAATTGATAGAGTAATATTTTATTCATTAAATCCACATAAAGAAACCATATATTCTGAAAGTTCACAACCAGCTTCTCTTTACTATGCTGAAGTAGTTGCTAGAGTTAGATTAGAATTCCCAAATCTTGAAATAATATGTGGTACCTGGATTGATAATTTAGCAAACATAGGAATACTTATTTTAAGTGGTGCAAATGGAATAACTAAATTTCCTTTATTTAAAATGTTTGGGACAAAATATGGGAAACGTGTTGAAGAAGAAGTAAAATCAACAGGTCGAAAAATAAAAGGAACATTCACAGACAAAACTAAATTAGGACCTGAGAAAAGTGAAATAAATCCTGAATGGGACAAATTTATAAAAAGATATGTAAAAGAGTCCCTTAAAAATAAATATTAAAAAGGAACCTCTAATGAATTAGATTTCATATCAAATGTATCATTTTTTATTGTGAAAGTTAAAATAGCGCCACCAATAATAAATGGATTTGATACAGTAGCATCTTCTCCAAAATCCTCTTTAATTAGATCTATTGAAGGTATTTTTAAATAAAATTTAAATTCCGCTTTACTTTGAGGTTTAATATCATCAAATGAATGATTCATAAATTGAGAAGTAGCCTCAACTTTATTTAATGTAAACTCAGAGTCATTGATTATTTTCCAGTTAACTTCAACTTCTCCATTGTCATTTATCTTTTTTTGACTTTCTTGATAAAATTTAATTTTTGATTTTGGCATTAAATCACCTTTTTTTAAGAAAATATTTATTAATACATTAATATAAATAATTAACATAATATTAAAATTTATTTATATAACTTTCTAAAAATCTTGGAGGAATTACTATTAGTGTAAAGATGAAATGTGGACTTGAAATCCACGTGCAATTAGAAACAGAGTCAAAATTATTTTGTGATTGTCCAACAAATTACCAAGAGGCTCCTGAAAACTCAAATATTTGCCCTGTATGTTTAAATCAACCTGGAGCAAAACCTCACCCTACAAATGAAAAAGCATTAGAAAATGCATTGATGATAGCTTTAATGCTTAATTGTAAAATTGATAAAGGATTTACTTATTTTATGAGAAAACATTATGATTATCCTGATTTACCATCTGGTTACCAAAGAACATCAGTTCCAATTGGATATGAAGGAGAATTAAACGGTGTTAGGATTAGAGAAATACATGTAGAAGAAGATCCTGGCCAATATAAACCAGATAGAGGAATCGTAAACTTTAATCGTTCTGGAATTCCTTTAGTAGAAATTGTAACAGAACCAGATATAAAATCTCCAGAAGAAGCTAGAAGTTTTTTAAATGAGTTAATACGTGTTCTCCAATATAGTGGAGGTGCACGTGGTGAAGGTACTATGAGAGCAGATGTAAACATTTCTATTGAAGGTGGAAACAGAGTAGAAATGAAAAATGTAAACTCAATTAAAGGTGCTTATAGAGCTTTAAAATTTGAACTTGTAAGACAAAAAAACCTTATGAAAAGAGGAGCTGAGATTAAACAAGAAACTCGTGCATATCTTGAATCTCAAATGATTACTGTTGGAATGAGATTAAAAGAAGATGCAGATGATTATAGGTTTATTCCTGATCCTGATTTACCACCAATGGAAATATCACAAGAACATATTGATGAAGTTCTTGAAACAATGCCTGAAGCTCCTCACAATAAAGTAAAAAGATTTATTGAAGAGTATAAAGTTGATGAAGAAACCGCTAAAGTATTAACTTCAGAATTAGATTTAGCTATTGCATATGAAGAAGTAGCTAGTAAAGTAGACTCTAAATTTGCTGCAAAATGGATGAGAGATGAACTTAAAAGGGTTTTAGCTTATAATAAAATATCCTTTGGAGAAAGTAATATAACAGTAAATCAATTAGTTGAATTTTTAAACCTTTTAACCAATAAAGAAATTACAACAAAAGCAGGCCAAAGAGTTATTGAACAAATGCCAAATAATGATAAATCACCTAAAGAAATAGCTGAAGAATTAGGATTGATTGGTGTTGCTGGTGATGATGAAGTATTGTCTGCTGTAAAAGAAGCAATTGAACAAAATCCAAAAGCAGTTAATGACTACCTTGAAGGCCAATCAGCATCATTAAACTTCCTTGTAGGACAAGTAATGAGAATAACACGTGGAAAAGCAGATCCTGGTGAAACTGTTAAGTTGTTAAAAGAAAATATCGAATAGGTGATAGTTATGTCTAAAAAGAAATCTTTAGTAAAAGATTATATGACTAGAAATGTTATTACTGTTACTCCATCAACTGAGACTAAAGAATTAATAAAAATAATGAAAGAGAGTAATCATAATAGCTATCCTGTTTTAGACCAAGACAAGAAAATTGTCGGAATTGTAACTTGTTCTGATGTATTACTTAGAGATTGGACTGATAAAGTAAAAGGCATAATGACTACAAACTTAGTAGTGGCAAACGAAGATTTATCTATTAACGATGCTTCTAGAGTAATGTTTAGAAAAGGAATTTCAAGAATGCCTGTAATCAATAAAAAAGGAGAGCTTGTTGGACTTATAACTAATACTGATATGGTTCGTTCACATATTGAAAGATCTACACCAAACAAAGTAGATTATTTCAAAAGTACATTAGAACAATTATATGGCATTAAAACTACTTTAAAACATATGAAAGTAGATACTGATAAACTTAGACCAACACAAGATAGAGTTTATGCAGATGAATTAGAAGGAAGAACCTATGAGCTTAAAAGAGGTTTAGCAGAACCAGCTATTGTTGTTAAAACTGGAAATAGATGGATTCTTGTTGATGGACACCATAGAAGTGTTGCTTCTAAAAAATTAGGATGTGAAAAAGTAGATTCCTATGTTATTGATTTAGGTCAAGATATAAGATTAGGAATGGAAAAAACAGCTGATGAAGCAGGTATAAAAACTTTTGATGACATTACTATTATAGATGATGATCAACATCCATTAATAGCTCTTACAGAAACAATAAAAGACCAACAATATAAAGAGGACTAAAACCATGTCTGATGAAATTATAAGAAAGGTTTATGAAGTTCTTGAATCTAGAAGAGACAATCCTATAGATTCCTATACCTCCAATATTATGCAAGACAGTGATAAAAAAGCAGAAGATAAAATCCTTGAAAAAATAGCTGAAGAAGCTGGAGAAGTTATAATAGCTTCTAAAAATAAGGAAAATTTAGTTTATGAATCTGTAGATTTATTATTTTTTACACTTCTTAATTGTGTTTATCATGGAATTAGTATTGAAGAAATCTTTGATGAGTTTGAAAAGAGAAGAAAATAATTATTTTTCTTCATCTAATACATATTCCATATTAAACATTCTTCTTTTTAAAAATTCTTTTTTATTAAATACTTTAAATCCAATTCTCTCATAAAGTTTTTTAACTCTTGTATTTCTAAAATCAGCATCTAATGTTACTCTTTTAAAATTATTTTCACGAGCATTATCAATGATATGTTCTATAACTTTAGTTCCAATTCCTTTTCCTCTACATTCACTTGAAATTGCAATGTCAGCTATATATACATCGCCAAGATTTACATCACAGATAACAAAGTAATCTAAAATTGAAACGATGAGTAATTTAAATGAATGAAACTCTTTAAACATATCAATAAAAGAAGGTTTCTTGTTAATATATAATACTACCACACCTATGATTTTATCATCTTCAAGAACAACATTAATAGTATCATCACCTGAATCAATCCAAGTGCATATATCTTTAATAGCTTGATTTTTAGACTTGTAAATTTTATCATAGGTTCTAAAATCCACATCATAAAGCAAATTAGCTACTTTATCTATTGAATGTTTTTGAGAATCAAAAGTTTCAAATCTCATAAAAATGCCTTAATTATAGTTAATGCATAAATAGCTGCACCAAAACCATTATCAATATTAACAACAGCTATTCCTGGAGCACATGATTGTAACATTGAATTTAAAGCTACAAAGCCTCCTTCACCAACACCATAACCTACAGAAGTTGGAATGCCAATTATAGGAATATCAACAAGCCCTGCAATAACTGATGGAAGAGCACCCTCCATCCCTGCACAAACAATTAAAACTTTAACATCACTTTCAATCATACTTGCAATTTCTGGAAATAATCTATGAATTCCTGCTACTCCAACATCATAAGAAGTAACAGCAGAACATCCTCCTTCTTCAATTATTACTTTAGCTTCTTCTGCAACATTAATATCTGATGTTCCTGCAGTAATAATACCAATTTTAGCTAAAGGTTTTTCTATTTTAGGTTTAGTTCTTAAAACAAGAGTTTTTCCATGTATATTATAGTCAAAAGTAATCCCATCATCTTCTAAATATTTTAAATCTTTAGATAATTTGTTAAATCTTTTTTTGGAAAGTTTAGTAATAATGAGATTTTCTTTTTGGCTTTTAAAATAATTTTTTATAATCAATAATAAATCTTCATAAGACTTACTTTCAGCATAAATTGCCTCAGGAAAGCCTGTTCTTAACTGTCTAGAACTATCAAATCTAACTATTCCATCAAATTCTAGAATATTATTAGCTTTAATATGGTTTTCACATTCATCAATTGTGATTTTTCCATTTTTAAAATCTTCTAAGACCTTTTTCATCGTAATCAACTTTTAACTAAATTACTAGACCATTTAGAGAAATCAAAACCAGGTTTTTGAAATGTATATCTTCCCAAATATAATTTATCTGGAGTTATTGGAAGATTTTTCCCTAAAACATATTTATTTTTAAATTTAATGTTATCATATAAATTTCCGTCTTTTTCTCCAATAAAATGTCCATCATCATTAGTTGCATAAACATTAACAAATGTTCCATTATCAGTAGTATTTGACATAAACTCATAAGTTATTATATCTCTCCTATCTAATCCTTTCCTACCACCACTAGCTATTTCAATAGCAGAATCAACAGG
>JABUVA010000017.1:71051-75391 GCA_021442885.1 Methanobrevibacter sp.
TTAAAACTGAAGAACCTATTAAAAAAGCAGCTGAAGAGCTATCAAAAGGAAAAATAATAGCTATTAAAGGAATTGGTGGAACACACCTAGTTGTTGATGCATATAATAAAAAAGCTATTGAAAAATTAAGAAATCGTTTAAATAGGCCTAATCAAGCTTTTGCAGTTATGAGTAAAGACCTTGAAACAGTTGAAAACTACGCAATTCTTTCTGAAAATGAAAAAAAAGCATTAACATCACGTGAAAGACCTATTGTTGTTGTTAAAGGTAGTGAAAATTACCCGTTTCCAGATAATTTAACTGGTGGACTTCATACAATAGGAGTTATGCTTCCTTACTCTCCAATGCACTATTTATTATTTGATGATAGTTCTAGTGATACTTTAGTTATGACCTCTGCCAATATACCTGGAGAACCTATGTTAATTGATTCTAATGAGATTATTAACTTAGAAGTAGCAGATTATAGCCTAGTTCATAATAGAAAGATTTTAAATCGTTGTGATGATTCTGTTGTTAGATTTAGAAATGATGAATTATCATTTATTAGAAGATCACGTGGATACACCCCAACACCTGTTGAAATTTGTAGTAATTATAATATTAATGATTTAGATGTTTTGTCTTTAGGTCCTGAGCTTGATGTTACTTTTTCAATAGCTACAAAAAATTTAGTATATCCCTCTCAACATATTGGCAATACTAATAAATTTAAAACTTTAGAATTTCTAAAAACAGCTATAACTCATTTAGAAAACATTTTAAAAATTAATACTTATGATATTATTGCTTGTGATTTACATCCTAACTTTTTTACAACCAAACTTGGAATAGATTTAGCAGAAAAATATGATGCAGAACTATTACAAGTTCAACACCATTATGCTCATGCTGTTAGTTTAATGAATGATAATGAATGTTTAGAAGCAGTAGTGATAGCTGCTGATGGTGTTGGTTATGGTGATGACAATACTAGTTGGGGCGGAGAAATCCTTTATAGTGATGTTGAAAGCTATAAAAGACTAGCTAGTCTTGAAGCTCATAAAATGCCTGGAGGAGATCAGGCAACCAAATATCCTGCACGTATGCTTGCAAGTATACTTTCTAATGAATATGAGAAAAGTGAATTAGAAAAAATATTAAAAGAAAACTATTCTCATTTATTTAAATATGGTGAAAAGGAAGTTGAAATGGTTTTAAAACAATTAGACTCAAATTTAAATGTTGGAATTAGTACAAGTACTGGTAGGGTTTTAGATTCTGTTGCTGTTGCATTAGATATTTGCGGTGAAAGAACCTATGAAGGAGAGTGTTCAATGAAGCTTGAAAGTGTAGCTTCTAAGTCAACTAATCCACTAGCTATTGATTTTGAAATAAAAGATAATAAATTACTTAGCTCATCTATTTTAAAAACAGTTGTTGAAAACTATCTTAAAGGAGTTAGTAAAAAGGATATTGCTGCTGGAGCCCAAATTGCAGTAGCAAAAGGTTTAAGCCAACTAGCTATTGAAAATGCATCTAATGTTGATACAATAGGTGCTACCGGTGGCGTATTTTATAATGAATCAATTAGTAGTACTTGTAAAGATTATATAACTAAAAACGGTTATAATTTTATTCAACATAAAAATAGCTGTAGTGGTGATGGTTCTGTATCTGTTGGCCAAGCCATTGTTTCAAAAGTAAAAAAATAAAGAAAAATAGAATTTTATCTATTTTTCAAAGTTCTTTCAAGTATATATTCTGCTCTTTCTTTAAGATTTGTATATAATCTTATTTGATTTTTAAGCTCATCAATAGCTTCTAATTGCCCATCATCAAGTTTTTTTTCAATTTCGAGTAATTTAGACCATTCATCACCAGAAGGTAATTGAGGAGTTAATAAAAGATCTTCAGGAATATTTACATCAAAATCTATTTTATTAACAACTACATTGATTGTTAAATCATGATGCAAATCATAATATTTTCTAGGCCTTCCCCTCATTATCTTCTTATAAGAGGAATTTAATATACCCATTTCCTCCATTGCTCTTAAATGTGCGATGACTGCTTTTTGACCTACATTTAGTGCTGTTGATATTTCACTTACAAACATAGGTTCTTCTTTTAAGAGATCTATAATATCTCTTCGTGTTTTACAACCCATTACATCAAATATATCTTCAATATCAATATCATCTATATTTGGATCGATGTTTTTATTAACATTAATTCCCCGTTTTGAATTTGGAACTTTTTTAATAGGTTTAGAAGATTCTTTATTTTCATCACTATCTTTCATATTTATATTATTATATCGAAACCTTTATATAACCTTTGGTTACTATAATAATATGTAGATAAAGATAACTTTTGGTTACTTTAATATTTTGGTTAAAACAAAAACTCCTAAAAAATAGTCGTTGTTAAAACCATTTTCCTATATGTCCATAAATTTCCCAAAATTAACTAAAATAAGTAACAAAAGTTAACAAAAAAACAACGACTATTAATAGAGTTTTTTAAGTAATATTTATAGAAGACAATAATCAAACTTTGTAGGTGAACAAATGGCTAATGATAAGAAAAAAGAAAAAGTTGAAGAATGTGAAGAAACACAAGAACCAACTTACGAAGAACTTCTTGAAGAGATTTCTTCAAAAAATGATGAAATAGAAAATCTTAAAGAAGAACTCAAAAAACAAGAAGAAAAAACCAATGAATATGTATCATACAGCCAAAGACTTCAAGCAGACTTTGAAAATTTCAAAAAAGTAAATGAAAAACAAAATAGAGAAATTATCAAATATGCAAATGAAAATCTAATAACAAAAATATTAGATAGCTATGAAGACTTAGGAAGAGCTTTAGAAAACTCCTCAAACTATGATGAGTTAAAAGAAGGAATCGGATTAATAAATAACAAAATGAAAGAAACCCTTAAAAAAGAAGGGTTAGAAGAAATTCCTACAAAAGGAGAAAAATTCGATCCATTTAAACATGAAGCTCTTATGGCTGAAAAAGATGATGATGTTGAAAATGGATACATAATTGAAGAATTAATGAAAGGATACACCCTTAAAGATAAAGTAATAAAATATTCTAAAGTAAAAGTTTGTAAAAAATAAAGGTGATAATATGGCAGATTCAAAAAAAGAAAAGATAATAGGAATTGATTTAGGTACTAGTAACTCAGCAGCATCTGTACTAGTAGGAGGAAAACCAACAGTAATACCTTCTGCAGAAGGAGCAAGCCAATATGGTAAAGCATTCCCAAGTTATGTTGCATTTACTGATGATGGTCAAATGCTTGTTGGTGAACCAGCTAGAAGACAAGCTGTAACAAACCCTGAAAATACAATTAGTGCCATTAAAAGAAGTATGGGAACAAGTAACAAAGTAACTGTAAATGGTAAACAATACTCACCACAAGAAATCTCTGCATTTATCTTACAAAAAATTAAAAAAGATGCAGAATCATTTTTAGGAGAACCAATTGAAAAAGCAGTTATTACAGTACCAGCATACTTCGATGACAACCAAAGAACAGCAACAAAAGATGCTGGAACAATTGCAGGCCTCGATGTTGTAAGACTTGTAAACGAACCAACAGCAGCAAGCCTAGCATATGGTATTGATAAACAAGATAGTGAAGATGATTTAAATATTATGGTTTACGATTTAGGAGGGGGAACCTTAGATGTAACCATCATGGAGTTTGGTGGAGGAGTATTTGAAGTAAAATCCACTAGTGGAGACACCCAACTCGGTGGAACAGATATGGATAATGCAATTCTCAACTACCTAGCTAGTGAATTTGAAAAAGAAAATGGAATTAACTTAATGGATAATGATCAAGCTGTTCAAAGATTAAGAGAAGCAGCAGAAAAAGCAAAAATAGAATTATCCACAGTCCTAACCACAGAAGTAAACTTACCATTCATTGCAATGGGTGCTGATGGATCTCCTAAAAACTTAATTGTAACACTAACAAGAGCAAAATTAGAAGAATTAGTAGATGGAATTGTTAAAAAATCAGGAAAACCAATGCAACAAGCACTTGATGATGCTAAAATGAGTAAAAATGACATAGACAAAATCATCCTTGTTGGAGGACCTACCAGAATGCCAATAGTACAAAAATATGTGGAGGACTTTATTGGCAAACCAATCGAAAGAGGAATTGACCCAATGGAATGTGTATCTATGGGAGCAGCTATCCAAGGAGGAGTATTAGCTGGTGAAATTAAAGACTTAGTTCTTTTAGATGTAACACCACTATCCTTAGGAATTGAAACATTAGGTGGAGTATCAACAACCTTAATTGAGAGAAACACAACAATTCCAACTAAGAAAAG
>JABUVA010000017.1:75443-79947 GCA_021442885.1 Methanobrevibacter sp.
TACAAGGTGAAAGACCAATGGCAGCAGACAATACAAGTCTTGGAAGATTCCAATTAGTAGGAATCCCACCTGCACCAAGAGGAGTTCCTCAAATTGAAGTAACATTCGATATTGATGCAAATGGAATTATAAATGTATCAGCTAAAGATAAAGGTACAGGAAAAGAACAAGCTATCACAATCACTTCATCTACCAAATTATCTGATGAAGAAATCGAACAAAAAGTTAAAGAAGCAGAAATGAACGCTGAAGCAGATAAAGCTAAACAAGAAGAAATTCAAGTTAGAAACGATGCTGATTCAATGATTTACACTGCAGAAAAAACTTTAGAAGATTTAAAAGATCAAGTCGGTGAAGAGGATAAAACAAACATAGAAAATCTTGTAAAAGATTTAAGAGAAGTTGTAGCTGGAGATGACCTCGGTCAAATCAAAGAAAAAACAGAAGCATTAACCAAAGCAGTTCAAGAAGTTGGTGCAAAAATCTACCAACAAGCAGAAGCAGCTCAACAAGCAGCAGGCCAACAACAAGGCGCAGGTCAAGATCCAAATGCTGGAGCTGAACAAGCACAAAAAGATGCTGATGACGACACAATTGATGCAGACTACACAGTGAAAGATGAATAGATTTAAATTGTTTAAATATTTTATTCCCATAGGTTAAAAAATCAGAATCAACAAACAACTAACCAGGAGTAAAATATTAAAAACAATTTTTTTATTATTAATACAATATAAGGTGGATAAATGGCAGACAAGCGAGATTATTATGAAGTACTTGGAGTCGATAAAAATTCTGATGAAAAGGAAATAAAGAAAGCATACCGTAAACTAGCTATGAAATACCATCCTGATGTTAGTGAAGACGCTGATGCATCTGAAAAATTCAAAGAAATAAGTGAAGCTTATGCTGTCTTATCAGATTCAGAAAAACGTCAAAAATATGATCAATTTGGTCATGCTGGTATGGATGGATTTACTGCTGAAGACTTCTATCAAAATGTAAACTTTGAAGATGTTTTCCAAGGAATGGGTATGAACTTTGACATTGGAAATATATTTGAAACATTCTTTGGTGGTGGAGGTAGAGGTCGAGGATATTCCAACAGACCTGCAGGGCCTGAAAGAGGATCCGACATTTACACAGAAACACGAATAACACTCAAAGAAGCATTCGAAGGCTGTGAAAAAGAAATAAAAATAAGACAAGATCAACTCTGTCCTACTTGTAATGGTTCTAAATCACGACCTGGAAGTGAAGCGGAAACTTGTAAAACATGTAATGGTACAGGACAAGTAAAACAAGTAAGTAACACCTTTTTAGGTCAAATGATGAACATACGTCCTTGTAGGGATTGTGGAGGAACTGGAAAAATAATTACAGACCCATGTCCTGATTGTAAAGGAAAAGGTAAAAGACGTGAAACTAAAACCATTACCATAGATGTTCCTGCAGGTGTCGATGAAGGAGATCGCCTAAGAGTAAGTGGAGAAGGTAATTGTGGAGAGGGACCTGGATTAAATGGAGATTTAATAGTAAGTATCCATATTAAAAAAGATAAAAACTTCACTAGAGATGGTGCAGACCTACATTACACTAAACATATTAGTTTCCCACAAGCAGCACTTGGAGATAAATTAGCTATACCAACAATTGAAGGTAAAGAAGTTGAATTTGAAGTGCCAGCTGGAACACAAAGTGACACTGTATTTAAATTAAGAGGTCAAGGAATGCCTTCACTTAGAAGAGGCAATAGAGGAAATCTTTTTGTGACCGTTAATGTTGTAATACCTCGCAAATTAAATTCCAAACAAAGAGAACTTCTTGAGGAATTTGATAAAGTTAGTGGGAACGAAATAAAGCAACCTAAAAAAGGGTTCTTTGATAAAGTTAAAGACGCAATCGAATCATAACAACTATTTTTAAAAAAAGATAAGGGATAATGAAATTTATCCTAATCCTCTTTAACTTTATAATAAAATAAGAGTTTTAATCAATATTACATTTAATAATTAATTAAAAGGTAGATAATAAAAAAATAATTATAGCCTGTTAAGAGTAACCCACCTTCTGTTTTACAGCATTCATCTTAGCGAACTACCTTGCCTAGAACAGTTCATTATTGGCAACTTTGTTCTTGCATCCTATGGATTGGCCGTTTCACCGCTTCTTTAAATGTCCTCAATTAAATATCATTGTCACTCATTTAAAGTCGTGTCGTTTCTGCTCCAGAGTCATACTTCTCAGCATATGTCTTTAAACATCATAGTCTGTTATGATGGGCGGAGTTTCCTTAGTTTATAAAACCAGTAGCTGTCTTTAACTTGCTATAATTATATGTAAAATAAATAGAGTAGCAGGGCCTAGATTTGAACTAGGGATCTCGGGGTTATGAGCCCCGCGGGATCACCAGACTACCCCACCCTGCTAAAAGAAAAAAACAGTTGTAAAAACAACAAAATATATTATATTTAATATAATATATAAAGTTTACGATAAAAAATTAAAAGAAAATGAATTATTTTTTTTCTAATTCATCAATTCTTTTATCAATTTCATCTAATTTAGTTTTAGTGGTCTTCTGGAAAGTTTCAGAAGATTTTTTGAATTTTTTGAAATCATCGTCTAAAGCATCGATACGAGAAGTAGTTTTATCAAATCTTGCTTCTAACTCAGATAAATCATCTTTAGTAGCTAAAGACCACTCTTCAATAAGTTGATCACTTTTATGATCAAGAAATGCATCGATTTTTTTAGAAAATGCATCGGTGTTAAAACTAGACATATCAATATCACTCAATTTAACTTTAATTTTTTTACCCATGCCTTCTTTTTCTCCAACATCGTCAGAAATATCATACTCTTCAGAATCATTTCTTTGACCTCTAAAGAAATTATTAATATTCCTATCTGAATTAGTAGGGAAATTATTTCTAACAGAATTAATAGCTTTAGGATTAATTTGTATGAAATAATATATCAATACAATAACCGCTATAATCAATATTACAATAGCAATTACTTCAGCAGCATCCATAAAATCACCTATTTATTTTTATTTAATTTTTTTTCCTTAGCCTCAATTTCTTGAAGCATTTTTTCTAATTTCTTTTGTTCAGTTTGTGCTTCTAAACGAGCTAATCTTTCATTAATTTCACTATGTAAGAAACCAACCTCATTTCTAACATCAATTGTAGATTGTCTAATTGTTGATAGGGTGTCTTGTTGGTCTTGTGGAAGGGGAATTTGATGATCCATTAATCTTTTAGATTCAATATCTTTTTCCACCATTGCCATCTTTTTAAGTTCAATTTCTTTTGAAAGTAAAGCTATTTGATTTTTAGATTTAGATACAGATTTCCACTGAACGACAACGATAATAACAACAATACAAATAATAATTACTATTATTAGAATGAAAAGTTGTGTAGGTATTGTTGGAATGTCCATATGAAACCTCCATAGTTCTATTATAAGTATTATTATTAAAAACAAAGTATATAAACTAAACTATTAACATATAAATATATGGAGTAATTATTATGATAGATTCATATGTTAAAGCTGGAAAGATTGTTTCAAAGATACGTGATGATGCTTTAAAAATGATAAAGGATGGAACATTAGTTATAGATTTAGTAGAATATGTTGAAAATGAAATAATAAAAAATGATGCAGGGATTGCATTTCCTTGTAATGTTTCTATAAATGAAATAGCTGCCCATTACACATCACCATATGCCGATGAAACTAAAATTAATGCTGGAGATATGGTAAAACTAGATTTAGGTGCACATATTGATGGATTTATTGCAGATAGTGCAATTACAATTATAGCTGATGGAAAGAATCTTGATGAAAAAATCGATAGTGATAGATTAAATCGAAATGAAGAGATTGTAGAAGCATCAGCAGCAGCTCTTGATGCAGCTATTGGAACTGTAAAAGCAGGAGTTGAAATTGGAAAAATTGGAGAAGCAGTACATGAAGCTATTAGTAAATATAAATTAAATCCAATATCCAATCTATCTGGACATAGCTTAGAGCAGCATAATTTACATGCAGGTATTTCAATTCCTAATATAAATAATCATGATACAACTAAACTTGAAGAAGGACAAGCAATAGCTATTGAGCCATTTGCAACTGATGGAGTTGGTTTTGTTAATGATGCTCCTGGAACTTATATTTTTTCATTTATGGCTGATAAACCTTTTAGAATGAAACAAACTCAACAGGTATTAAATCATATTGAGAATAATTACCCTTATCTTCCATTTTCAGGCCGATGGCTTACAGAAAAGTTTAAAGCATCAAGGCTTCAACGTAGCCTTAAACAGTTAAGTGATGCTATGGCTATATATCCTTATCATCCATTAAAAGAAAAAGCAGGATGTTGGGTATCACAAAAAGAACACACTGTTATTGTTGAAAGTGATGGTTGTATGATTACAACAGATTAAATTAAAAATAATATGAATTTATATAATAATAAAATAAAGAG
>JABUVA010000017.1:80733-88910 GCA_021442885.1 Methanobrevibacter sp.
ATATCACTATTTGTAGTTTTAGCTGATACTATTTTTTCATAATTTCCTAAAACCATGCTTCCACCTCCTCATGTAAATTCCATGATTTTGGACATATTACAAAACAACTTCCACAATGAATACACTTTTTTAAATCTAGGTTTGGTCTTGTATTTTTCATTTCAATAGCTAGTGCTGGGCATATAAATGCACATCCACTACATCCAGTGCACAATTCATTTTTAACAGTTATTAAAATTGTTTTTCTTCTAAAATCATTTTCTTTAGTCATTACAAGAAGTGGTTTTAAGTACTCTATATTGTCATCGATTAAAGCTTGAATAACATTATTTAAGAATTCATCTGAAACCATTGGTCCCGGAATAACTAAATCTGGTTTAAAATTAATACATGAACCTAATGAAATTAGAATATCTGTATTTTCATTGATTTTTTCTATAGTTTCTTTGGGAATAGTGTTATTTACAAAACAAAGATCCATTTTTGGAATATCCTCATTTAAATCTTTATAAACAATATTTAATTGTTCAAAATTATCAATTAAATTATTATATGGCACTATACCTACATCTAAACAATCTTTTATAGAATTAGAATCTTTATCTAAAAATTCTTTAATTTTTGAAAGCATAATAATTGTCACCCCTATAACTTAATTAATAAATTATAAGTAATGATATATAATACTTATTATTAAAAAAAATATTAAAAAGAGCTTAAATAGCTCCAATTTCTTTTAAAACAATATCCATTGCTTCTGGAATTGCTTTTTCAACTGGTTCTGATAGTCCCATTACAACATCTGGTGATGTAATTTCTTCAGGTTTACATCCAACAATTATTACTTCACAGGATTCTGCAAGATCGTGAAGTGGTTCTTCAACAGGCCAAGTGTGAACATTTTCATATTTTCCTTTAGGCATGTCAAATGGGCTGAATACTTTTACAGTTCCAGGTTCAGCATTAAATTCTACAACATCGATTACAATTATTTTTTTCCATTTTTCATCTGGAAGTGAAAAAATAAAGTGTGTTGCACCGGTCCCTGCATCTACAAGCATTGTTTCATCAGGCATTTCTTTATCAGCAAAGTAATCTTCTAAGCGATGAATCACTTCGGGGCCAAATCCATCATCTTTAAATAAAATATTTCCACATCCTACTACTAATGTTTCTGCATCATAAGGCATTATATTTCCTCCGTGATTATTTTTTTATATATTATATTATTTAAGATAATATAAAAATTTCGATGGAAAGTATTACAAAATACTATGAAAATACCTAATTAGTAATACTTTAATAACATTTATTAATAATGAAATCAAATGATTATTTACAAAGCTTAAAGCTTAAAGTAATACTTTTTAGGCCTAAAACGGAGGAAAAGTATTACTAAAGATATTGGGAGGAAAAAAATTTGCATATACCTGACGGATTTATACCATTATGGCAGTGTGCCATATATTATGTTATATTAATTGTTGCCCTTTATTTCTCAGGAAAATGGGCTAAAAAGAATTTAAATGAAAAAACTGTACCACTACTAGCTGTTCTAGCAGCAGTTATTTTTGTTATAATGTCTGTAAACATTCCAATCCCATTTGGTACTAGTGGTCATCTTGTTGGTGGGGCACTAGTAGCAATTGTATTCTTTGCTCCTGAAGCAGCAGTAATAATATTTACTATTGTACTTCTAATTCAAGCTCTTTTATTCGGAGATGGTGGAATAACAGTTCTAGGTGCAAATGTATTAAATATGGGTATTGTAGGTTCAATTGTAGGATTATACTCATTTAAAGGCCTTAGAAAGTTTGTTGGAAAGTATCTGGCAATTGGAATTGCAGCATGGTTAGCTACAGTAATATCTGCTATTGCATGTGCTCTTGAAATGGCAATTGCAGGAACATTCCCACTGGGTCTAGGACTTCTATTCATGGCTTTATATCATGCATTTATTGGAATAATCGAAGCTGTAATAACAATAATTATTATTGGAGCTATTGAAAAATTCAGACCAGATTTACTAGCTTGGAATAAACCTAAAGTTGAAGGAGACGTTTAAATGGAAAGAAAAAATATTATTTTAATTGTAGTAGTAGTTATAATATGTATTGCTATTTGTTGTTTATCTCCTTTTATTGCATCTTCAAATCCAGATGGACTTGAAAAAACTGTAGAAGATGTTAGTAGTGTTGGAAATGGACAATATAATATTCAAGAAAAAACAGTGATTGAATCACCATTTGCAGACTATACATTTGAACCCTTGGGAAAAATTGGAGAGATTATAGCTCTGATTATAGGAGTGATTATAGTATTAATAATAGGAATTGGAATCGGAAAACTCCTTGAAAATAAAAAGAAATAGCAATCAAATGGAAATCAATTTTCCATTATTTTATTTTTTTGTTAAAAAATCTTTTATTTTTTATTTTAAAACTAATTTATAATAACAGTAATAATTTATAGTACTTTTTACATACTAATATTATAAAAATTAAAGAGGAATATAATTGGCAAATATTATAAAAGCTTTAGATTTAGATGAATTAGCATCTGGAGATAGCCCAATACACAATTTAGAAGGTAGAATAAAATTAATTTCTACAATACTGATTATTGTATATTGTGTATTTGCATCTAATCTTATTGTACCAATTGTTTTAGAGATTTATCTATTAATCGTTTTATATCTTTCAAAAGTTTCATTTGCAAATGCTTTTAAAAGAATACTGCTCTTACTTCCTTTTGGTATATTTATTATTATTTTCCAGCCATTTATCCATCCAGGAACAGTATTGTGGAGATATTCATGGTTGACTATTACAGATGTTGGATTGAACTTTGGAATACTTTTATTAGCCCGTTTAATTGTAACATTAACTGCAGTTGTAGTTCTATCTTCAACAAGCCCGATAAACCAAGTTGTATCTTCACTTAGGAAACTTAAAATGCCTAAAGATTTTGCTATGATTTTAAGTATTATGGTACGATTCCTTTTTGTTTTTACAGATGAATTAGAAATAATAAGAAAATCGCAAAAATCAAGAAATTTTAACATTCACTCTAAATTAACTCCTTATAAATGGAGATTGAGACAGGTTGGTTATACTATAGCTATAATGTTTTTAAAATCATATGAACAGGGCGAGAGAACCTATCAAAGTATGATAAGTAGAGGATATAATGAAAATTCTAATTTATTTAATGAAAAAGAAAAGTTAGAGAGAAATGATTATATATATATTATTTCTTTGATTATTATCTTAATAATATTAACAATAATAATTTTTGTATTCCCTGAAAAATTAGGATATTTGGGAAAAAGTTTAGCATTAAAATAAAAGGTAGTTAAAATGGATGAAATAGTACTAAAAACAAATGATTTAAATTTTATTTATCATGATGGATCTCATGCTCTTAAAAATGTAAATATTGAAATTAAAAAAGGTGAAAAAGTAGCTATAATGGGGCCTAATGGTGCTGGTAAATCCACACTTTTCTTACATTTTAATGGTTTAAATGAACCTACAAGTGGAAATATTGAAGTTAATGGTAAAAAGATAGGTTATGAAAAAAAAGACCTACTTGAAGTTAGACAAAAAGTGGGAATTGTATTTCAAAATCCTAATGATCAACTTTTTGCACCATCTGTAAAAGAAGACGTTGCATTTGGACCAATGAATCTAGGTTTAGATTATGAAGAAGTTGAAAAAAGAACAAAAGAAGCATTAGAACTTGTTGGAATGACAGATTATGAAGATAAACCTCCTCATCATTTAAGTGGAGGTCAACAAAAAAGAGTATCTATTGCTGGAATAATATCTATGCTACCTGAAATTCTAATTTTAGATGAACCAACTGCAGGTCTTGATCCACGTGGTGTTGATCAAGTATTAAATATTATTAATAAACTAAATGACATGGATATGACTATTGTAATTTCTTCACATGATGTTGAGATGATAAATGATTTTGCAGACCGTATTTTTGTTTTAAAAGATGGAGAAATCATTGGTGTTGGAACACCTGATGAAATATTTTCAAATCATGAATTACTTGAAAAAGCCAGTTTAAGACCACCAAAAACCGCCGAAATATTAAAAAAACTTAAAAATAATGGTCTTGATGTTGATATCAATAAAATAAAAGTAGATGATTGTTGTAGTGAAATAATCAAAGCTAAAAAATCTTAATTAGATTTTTTTAACTTCTTTTTTAATTTTTTAATAAACTCAAATTCTTGTTCATAGTCTAATGTGTTTCCATATCCACAATTTGGGCAATGAACTGTAGAAGAGCAATGTTTTCCACAAGAAGTACAACCCCTATTATGAACCTTCTTTTCATCAAATTCAAATCCACACATTCGACATTGCATATTAATCTATTGAACTTCTATATTTTTTGCCTCATCTTTACGAAGACAGACAGAATATCCTTTAATTTTAAATTTAATTGGATCTCCTAATGGAGCTACTTTTTCTACTTTGATTTTAGCACCTTTTACGAAACCCATACCTAGTAAATGTCTTCTTAAATCATCATCACCATCATGTTTTAATGATTTGATAGTGGCTTCTTCACCAGGTTTTACATTTAATAATGTTTTAGTTTCCATTGATACACACCCAAAATTTTAGACTTAAAACATTGAAATTTAGGTAAGCCTAATTAATTACTTTTATTAATATATTGAAAATAGTATATAAATATTTCTAAAAAAACTAAAAAAAGAAATTAAATCAAGTAAAACCTAAAAGTAGGCCAAAATGATAAACCAAAAAGGAAACAACATAAGCAGTACAAGTAGTAATTAAAACCATGATAATTGGCCATTTCCACCCGTTTGTTTCTTGTTTAATAGTAGCTAATGTAGCAAAACATGGAACATATAGCAAAACAAAAATCATAAATGTGAATGCAGTAAGTGGAGTGAAAATACTATGAATAGCAGTTTCCATACCAACACCTGTAGTTGAGCCAAATAATGCACTAAATGTACCAATAACAATTTCTTTAGAAACAAGACCAAACAATAAAGCCACAGTAGGCTGCCATTGACCAAATCCTAATGGAGAAAATATAGGAGCAATGAAACTTCCTATTTGACCAATGAAACTATTATAACTTGCATATTGAACCCCTGGAGGGAAATAAGCTAAAACCCAAATAACAATTGAAGCAATGAAAATAATAGTACCTGCTTTTTTAAGGAAATCCTTAATTTTTTCCCAAGTATGTAACAAAACACCTTTTAAAGAGGGAATTTTATAAGATGGTAATTCCATAACAAATGGAGAAGACATCCCTTTAAACACTGTTCTTTTAAGAATAAATGCTATAATAATAGCTATTGCAATACCAATTAAATAAATTGCAAATAGCATTTGTCCTTGATATGCAGTGAAAAATGCTGCAATAAATAAAGCATAAACAGGTAATCTTGAAGTACAAGACATAAACGGAATAAGCATCATAGTTAAAAGACGATCAGACTCATTTTCCATAGTCCTAGTAGCCATAATTCCTGGAACACCACATCCAAAACCTAAAATCATAGGGATAAAAGCTTTACCATGAAGACCAACTAATTTGTGCATTATACGATCCATAACAAATGCTGCACGAGCCAAATAACCACTATCTTCAAGAACACTAATTACTAAAAACATTAAAGCAATTTGAGGAAGAAAAATTACAACCCCACCAACACCTCCAATAATACCATCAACTATAAACGATGTTAAAATCGAGTTTCCACCAACAGACATGATAAAACTTGATAAAAACTCAAATCCTTGAGAAAGAATATATTGGAAAGGTGCACCTACTGTAAAAACAATTTGAAACATAATATATAAGATAACTAGAAAAATTGGAAGTCCTAAAATCCTATTAGTAACAATATTATCAATTTTATCAGTGATTGTTGGTTTTTCAATTTCTGGTTTATCCACAGCTTCCTTTACAAGCCCCTCAATAAAAGCATAACGAGCATTAGCAATGATTTCTTCACCATCTTCTTTGAAAATATCATATAAATGCTTATCTACCTTTTCAACTTCTTCCATTATAGCTTTACCGTGAGGTGCATTTTTAACTTTATTTACAACAATTTCATCCTTTTCTAGAAGTTTAATAGCTATCCATATAGAAGGAACATCAGATAAAACATCATCTTTTCTGATTAATTCTTGAATATCTCCTAAATGTTCTTTTAACTCATCACCATAAACTAATTTTTTAGAAGATTGAATTGGATGTTTAGACTGATGAAATGTAGTTTTTAAAAGATCATCGAAACCATTTTTGTGTTTTGCATCAATTTCAATAACAGGAAATCCTAATAATTCACTCATTAAATCAATATTTATGTAGTGTTCTTTTTTAATAGCAAAGTCATTCATATTCAAAGCTAATATCAAATTAGCATCAAGTTCCATCATTTGAACTGTTAAATATAAATTTCTTTCAAGATTAGCAGCATCTACTACATTAATAATAACATCAGAAGATTCATCCACAATAAAATCTCTTGAAACAATTTCTTCAATAGAATGAGCACTTAACGAATAATTACCCGGTAAATCAACGACATCATATCTAATCTTTTCGTATTCAAAATGTCCTTCTGCCTTTTCAACTGTTTTTCCAGGCCAATTACCAACATGTTGATGCATACCAGTTAATTGATTGAAAACAGTTGTTTTGCCGACATTTGGATTTCCAGCTAACCCCACTATTATATCATTCATTACAAAAATCTCCGAAAAATTAGGAATACCTAAATTCTAATAATAATTATTGGAATTTCTAATATATAAAACTAACAAAATATAGAGTTCATAAAAAATCAACATATTTATTTAATAATTACTTAATAATATAAAAATTCTAAAAACAGAAAATAGCAGTTTAAAATATACTAATTCTTTGTTTATTAAATTGTAATCTTAAAAATAAATAAATATAAAAAATAAAATTTATTTAGGAACTTTAGCTCCTCTTATACCGCTTTTTGAACGCATTATTTCACCACCATTAAATTTAGTTTAAAAATTTAAACACAAATTTTAACTGTGATTAAATTTAGTTAATATTATATTTTCTTAATATATAAATATTTAGGTATGCCTAAAAATTTATATTAGATAAACTATAAATAATATAAATAGGCAAATATTATTTACTTTATAAATAAAAATTTTTAAGTATAATAAACGTCATAATTAAATAATATATATTAAATATAAAATAATCACTAATCGAGGTGAAAAAAATGGAAAAGTCAAATTTAATTATTTCTATTATAATAGTTGTTTGTATTGCAGCTGGAGTTGCTGCATATGGATTAACAAATAGTGATAATGCCATTTTTTCAGAATTATCTGGAGTTGGCTCTGATAGTGGAAGTGATGGATCCGGTATTGGAAATAATAGTAGTGGTTCTGAAGGAAGCGGAGCAAGTTCTGGAGGAAGCGGAGCAAGTTCAGGAACAGGTTCTGGAGGTTCCGGAGGAGGCTCTGGTGGAGGCTCTGGTGGAGGCTCCGGAGGCGGAGGCTCTGGTGGTGGAGGTTCAACACCATCAAGTAAAATAACCGCAGCAAGAGCTCAATCAATTGCTAATGCTCATATCGCACAAGAAGGTTGTCATGCTGGAACTCCAAAAGATACTGGTTCATATTATATTGTTCCTGTTGTTGATGCTAATGGACAAATAGTTGGAGAAATCGATATTGCATATAATGGAAATGTAATTGGTGGGGGCGGAGGATAACCCCTACTAAATTATAATTTTTAAAGAGGATTTTGTTCCTCTATTTTTTTATAAAAAATTTAATTAACTATATATATAATAAAAAACATAATAATTAATAATGTATTATAGGGCCCGTAGCCTAGCTGGATAGGGCGTCGGACTTCTAATCCGAAGACCCCGGGTTCAAATCCCGGCGGGTCCGCTTACTTTAACTTTTTCTTTAAAAAATATATAAATTAAAACTTTTCTTATTTTTAATGGGCTTGTAGCCTAGTCTGGAAGGGCGTAAGACTCCTAATCTTAAGATCGAGGGTTCAAATCCCTCCAAGTCCGTTTTTTCTATGAACTTAAAATTATATAAATAACTTATTTTAAAAAAATTTAAATATGTTCATATGAATATATATTCATA
>JABUVA010000017.1:89456-90466 GCA_021442885.1 Methanobrevibacter sp.
TTAATAGCTGTTATCATTGTAGGTAAAAATATAATAATTTATGGAGTAAAACAACTAACCCATAGAAAAATTAAAATACAATTATTAGTAACAATAGCTACAATAGGAGCTTTCTTTTTAAGTTCTGGGGAAGAAGGTGCTTTATTAATGACATTATTCTATCTTGGAGAATACATAGAAGAATACTCATTAAATAAATCAAAAAGCTCTCTAGTAAAACTTGTTAAACTAACACCTGATAAAGCAATGGTAAAACATGGTGATCATCATCATGAAAAAGAAACTAGTGAAATAAATGTTGGAGATGTAGTTATTGTAAAACCTGGAGATAAAATTCCAGTAGATGGTGTAATTATTAAAGGTCAAAGTTCAATAAATCAATCATCAATAACTGGAGAAAGTATTCCAGTAGCTAAAAGCATAGATGATGAGGTTTATGCATCAACAATTAATGAAGAAGGATATCTTGAAATAAAAGTAACAAAAGAATCAGAAAATACAATATTTGCTAAAATTATTGAATTAATTAAAAATTCAGAAGAAAATAAAGCACCAATAGATTTATTTATTGATAAGTTTGCAGAGGTTTATACTCCAATTATTATAGTTCTTGCAATATTAGTAGCTATTATACCAACATTACTAGGACAATCAATATACACATGGACTTATAGAGCACTTACATTATTAGTAATAGCTTGTCCTTGTGCATTAGTAATTTCAACACCAGTTTCAATTGTATCTGCCATTACAAAAGGAACTAAAAATGGAATTATTATTAAAGGTGGAGAATTTATTGAAGAATTATCAAGAGTCAAAGAAATCCTATTTGACAAAACAGGAACATTAACAAAAGGAAATCTAAAAATAGATGAAATTATTGAATATTCTAATTATAGCAAAGAAGACATTGTAAAAATTGCATGTTCAATTGAAGAACAATCAAATCACCCTATAGCTAAAGCATTTAATAAATATAGAAAAACTCAAGGTATAGAATTATTAAATGT
>JABUVA010000017.1:92307-100703 GCA_021442885.1 Methanobrevibacter sp.
CATTAACTAACATAAATAAAGATTGTTAAACTAACTATATTAATTTTCTTATGAAAAAAATATAGATTTTAGATAACGATAATTGATTTAGAATCAAAACTTTAAAACTTTTAATAAAATAAGAATTTAATAAGTTTTAATAGCTAAACATAAAAAAAGTAAATGAAAAAGGTTTAAATAAACCTTTATCCAATATATCTAAGATCATCACCTTCAGAAGCTGAAGATCTATTTAATAATTCTTGCTCCATCTTTTGAGCTTTTTCTAACATCTCACGAATCTCTTTAGCTTTTTCATCAAGTTTATCAGTATTAACATCGAATTTTAAAAGTTCAGTTAATTTATTTAGCATTGCTTCAGCAGCTTCAGCATCAATAAAGTAACCACTAGTCTCACCCATTAAACATGAGCCTTCTAATCCTTTTCTTTTACCAATACTTAAAAATAACCCTGATGCTCCAACAATTCCCCCATCATTAGACCTAATATTTATGCCTACTTCTTCTAATTTTTTAATATTTTCTTCACAAGTAGCAGCACCAAATATTTGAGGATCTTCCACAGGTTTACCAGTAGGTAATCCACCAAGAGTATAAATTGAAGATATTTCGAATTTTTCAAGGAATTCTAAGATATCTTTACATAACATATATTGAGCTTCTGGAGATAATCCTTGAGTATTACCAACAAGAAGAATTATATCGAGATTATCTTCTCCAAGGTCTTTAATATAGTATAATTCATTAATCATACTTTCTATAATCCCTTCATTACCAACAAACACTTGTGGTGGGAAAGAAGGAGAATATATTTCAGCAAATTTAACTGCTTCAAGTTCATCAATTAAATGATCAGCAGCAAGTTTACCTACATGACCTAATCCTGGAAGTGCTTCTATAAAAATAGGATTGATTACTTCTATTTCTTCCAATACATTAATTTCAGTGTATTTCATATTTTCCATCTCCATTAAAAAGAATTATTTGTTCATAGTCTCTTTTTTTAATATACGACGATATTTACCGTATTTATCTTCAATTGAAAATTTTGGAGGGTAAATAACATGTAATGAACCATCACATTTAGGACATTTCTCTTCAAGAGTGTATATCCCACATTCATTACATTTATGCATTTTCATCTTCATTAAAAAGCCCCATGAACAATAGCTAATTTATTCTAATTCTCTTAAAAATGAACCAGTTCCACCAGATTCTTCGATTTTAGCAATGCATCTTTCTGAAGCAGCTTTTAAAGCTTTTTCTGCATTAATATAATCAGTTGATTTTACTGTAATCCTATATCTTGGTGCTCCAATAGATTGTACAGTAATCTCTTCTTCTTCATCCCCATTATCTTCTGCTTCTTTTAAAGCATCAATAATCACATCAACACCATTAGGAACAAAGGTTTTAATATCAACATAACCACTAATATGAACTTCAGGTGGAGTAATGTTCTTTTTAGCTACATCTGTAATAGCCTCAGCCCATTCTTTATCAATTCCTTCTTCTATAAGAGAGTCAACACCTTCATCAGCAGCTGTTTCAAAAGCTCCATATATATCTCCGAAGATATCCATTAACTGATAACCAACTTCATCATAAGCAGTGTCCAAATTCTTATCTAAAGATTTAGCAACTAATTCTAAGAATTTTTCAGCTTTTTGCTCTATTTTCCATTGCTGAATCTTTTTAGTTCTTTGGTCTTCCCTAATTCTTTTTAAAGAAGCATCAACATGTCCTTTTTTAGGATTAACTCTTAAAACACGTGAGACTATTTTTTGATTTTCTCTTACATGGTCTCTAATATTTTTAACCCAACCAGAAGACACTTCGGAAATATGGATAAAAGCTTCTTTACCATGGTATTCTTCTAGTTTTACGAAAGCCCCATAACCAAGAACTTTATAAACAGTACCTACAATAAGTTCTCCTTCATCAGGCCATTCTTGACTTTTTCTTACCATCTAATCACCAAAAAATAAAAAAAGGATAACATAAACTAATAAAATTAGTTTAAAACTTTATCAATATGTGCCATAATTTTAGCTTTTCCGCCACGGGATTTGACAATGGTTTTACCACAAATAATACATTTTACATCAGAAGCAGCACGATCGAATATTACTTGTTCATTATCACAATCTAAACATTTTACTTTTAAAAAGTTTCCTCTACCTTTACTTACCATATTAATCACCTATTTAGCTACAAATTCTGGTTTTCCAGTTCTGAAAGATTTTTTAATGTGTGATTTTCCACATTCTTTACATTTTAATCTTAAATCTAATTTCTTAACAGGTTTATTACCAGCAGGTAAAGGCCTTGGGTAACCTCTGTATCCAGCAGTTACACGTCTGAATTGTCTTTGTCCCCATTTTAATTCACTAGCTTTCCTTTTTTTAGCAGTGTGTACTTCATGTACAGTATGTCTTTTACAATGTGGACAATAAGTTCTTTTTTCTTTTGGTATTTTCATATTTTTCACCATAAATAAATATAATCTATTTACAAATTTATCTAAATAAAATCGTCTTACAAATTAGAGATAACACTTTTAAGTAACTGGTCAAGTTTACTAAAAGCAAAAATCCAAAATTAAAAAAAATAATTTTTTTAATATTATAAATAGACATTACTATATATGTTATTTAATAATATTTAAACATTAGGTTAAATCTTTAGAATACGGCCTTTTCGATTTTTAACAAAAACCATTGCATTAATTTTAGGCATTACAACAAGATCCTGAGGATAGAATGGACCATAATTCTTCTCATCAACACCTACAATAGGCCCTGCATTATCAAAAACAAGTAAAGTTACATTTTGAGCATTCTTATTTAATGGTCTAGATTCTAATTGATCATTACTCCCATAAATAGCTTTAAACTCTTCATCTTCTTGTTTTCTGATTTGTTGTTCAATAGATTCTAATTTCTCATCTTTAATTACTTTAGCTTTAGATACTTTATCTAAATGTTCTAAATTTTTATCATTAATCTTTTCTGAATCCTTTGAATCTTTTTTAGGATTAGGTTTTTTCTTCTCAACTTTAGGTTTTTCAATTTCAAGTAATGGTTTTTCTTTAGGTTTTTCCTCTTCAATATCCTCTGTAAAATCAGAAATAGAAATATTATTTCTATGATCTTTTAAAGAATCAATTAAAGAAAAATAAAATCTTTCTTCTTCAGGTGTTAAATTTAAAGGAGTTGTATCAACTAAATCAAATTTAGGTGTTCCTGTAAATAAATGATAAGATCTATGAATATTAACAACTGCCGCGTCAGTAATCTTATGTTCTCTTCTTTGACAAATTTCAGTAGCTACTCTTTGAATATCCTTAATTAGATTGTATTCAGGAGCAAAAAAATCATGACCAACAGTTTCTCTAAGATCTGCTAAATATTTATGAATATCTTGATAAAAAGTTTCATCTACTTTAGCTAATGTAGTGCTATTACGCTCTTTTTTCTGTATTTTACGTAATTCCTGATAAAATTCCACTTCTTATCAACTCTTATAAAAATAATAAAAAAAGGTTAAAGATTAAAAATAATTTAATCTTCAGATTCAAGTCTTGGTGCAAGTAAAAAACTAAGTTTACCATCGCCAGTGATCATTTTAAGTGTTAGACTTAAAGGCATATCAGTTCCAAGACTAATCTCAGCTATATCAGAGAATTTATCTGCTTTAAGCATTTCTCTAATTTTATCTAAGGAAAATGATGATTTAGCTGTTTCATCAATTTCTTCCCCATGAATATATTCAACACTTGCATCTCCAAAGTCACCATCAGCAGAAGCAGAGAATTTTTCTCCATCAACTTGTAAACAGATTTTATCTGAAAAGATTTCAATATCATTTATTGAATCTTTAAGTAAACTAAATGGTACTTCAAAGTTAGTTGGATGCTCAATTTGTGGTGGAGCTGGATTATCATATTCTATATCAATTAATCTAATTTTAAATGTTCTAGTAGCTTCACCCTCAAATGTAATAATGAAATTACCTTCATCTACTTCCATTAAAACTCTATCATTAGATTTGGAACGCTTAAGAACACTCATAAACTCTTCAGTATCAATATTAATTTGTTCTGGTTCATCACAAACATAATTATCAAATAAATCAACATTAAGTTCTAAATGTACAAATGTTATGTGACTACGGTCAAGGGCATCTAATCTCATGCCTTCACTATCAGTTTGAATCTGTACTTCATCAACAATAGATGAAATAGCATCAAAACTGGTTTTTAAAATGTTAGAATCGCTTAATTCTGCTTTGAACATAAAAATCCTCTAATCGTTTAATCGTCTTTTAATGTAATATATATTATATTTTTATTATTTATATATTTTAAGTATGTTAAAAAAATTTGATAAAAATTAATAAATTAAATAATAAATAGCTATTCTTAATAGGAATATTCCAAATACATTTAATATCATTTAAAAACATTTTTAGAAAAAGAATATTAATTTTTATCCTGATTGCGGTTAAAATCAATAACAATACTTTTAATCTCATTATTGGATAGGTAAGGAAGACCTTTAGTAAGTTCTTTTTCTAAATCTGCACTCATTTGATGTCTTTTTTGAACATATTCTTCTTTTGAGCAAGTTTTCATATATTCTTTGTTTAAATTTGAATATTTAGTTATTAAAGGTTGAATGATATTATCAATATCTCTCTCCAAATACTCATTAATAACTTTTTGCTTTTTAACTTGGTCTAACATCCCAAACAAAGCTATTAAAAATCCGAAAAGAATAACTGTAATACCTAAAACCATATAATCCCAATTATTCCAAAAATAAATAGTAAAAATTATTCCCAAAATAACAACAATAATCCCAATCTTTTTTAAATCCATAAAAAATTTTCTTTAGTTTCTTTTATTTCTTAGCAATTTNATTACATTTTATAAAAAAATTTTGATTTTAAAAAAAAATAAAATAAAGAAGTTATGGTTTTTTAACTTCTTTCATAAATTGTGCTTGGCCAATTCTTTTCATAGTTTGACCTAATCTTTCTTTTTGTGGTTTAATAGCTAATCTGTTATATGTATCGATAACCCTAGTTAATAAGTCAACTATTTCATCAGTGTTTTCAAGTTCTAACCTAACACCTTCAATAACATCCCTTCCAGTTTTACCTCCAACATATACTTCATATCCTTCAAATTTAGCTACTCTTGCATCATGTGGACATGCTTTAATACATTTTCCACAACCATAACAGATTGTTTCATTTGTATATGACATTTCTCCTCTAATTGATGGAGCATTTACTTTACAAACATCTTCACATCTTCCACAACCATTACATTTCTCAGCTTCCACTTCAGGATATTTGATTCCAGCTATACCAAAATCATGTACTTGTGGTCTAGAACATTTATTAGGACATCCATTAATAGCTATTTTAAATTTATAGTTAGCTGGCATTTCACAGAATTTATCTTCTAACTCATAGCACAATTCAGTTGTTTTAATTAATCCTAAACTACAATTAAATGCACCAGGACATGCTAAAGTTCCTCTTACAAGTGGTCCTTCAGATCCTGTAAGTAAATTATTATCATCTAATTTTTTAACAACTTCCTCAACATCAATTGGTTTAATATCATGAAGTTCATATGTTCCTCTGTTAGTAAGTTTAATTCTAGCTTCATAATCTTTTACAACTTCATTGATTAATTCTGCTTCTTCTACATCATAAAAACCACTTGGTTTTGCTCTTACACGAACAAAGTAGTTTCCATCAGATCTAATTCCAACTCCACCTTTATAATCGTTCCAATAGTAAGATACGAACTCATCATTTTTCACACGTTCATCAATCTCTTTATGGAATCTTTTAAGTTTGAATTGAGTTAATTTATCAATAGCTGTTTTATCAACACCTTCTTCTAATGTTACTGCATCAGCAATATCTTCACCTTTTTTAGTTCTAATAACAACAGTAGAATAACCTTCTGGTGAACCAACATTACCAATTGAAACATCAGCCAAATCAGATGAGAAGTCACGACATACTTTACATCCTGAGAATAATTCAACATCTTTAACAGGAACATTAATTGTTTTATCTGGAGTTTCCATTATGAATTTACCATTAGAAACATTGAATTTGGTAACATCTCCAATATCAATCTCATTTTCAAGACATACTTCTTTAATTGTTTGTAATTTGAATTTTTCTGTACAGAATAAACCAATTAAGTATTCTATTTTTGGTAAATTAACAGGATATCCTTCATCTCCTATTTCAGATGAGTGTTTAGCAAGGTATGGATAGTATTGATATTTTCTAAGTCCTTCAATTTGACAAGGTAATCCTACAACAGCTACTTTTTCAAGGCCCATGTCTCCTGCTTTTTTAAGTGCTGATAATGGTGAGATTGCGTATTTTGACTTTGCAGCATGTTCTAATGCATCTGCATCTTTAATTATAAGAGATACTGGTTTCCATTTAACATCCCCTACAACTATAGCTCCATCAATTTTACCTTTAGCTATTAAGTCTTTTAAAAAGGTAGTTATTACACCACCATCTTGACCATTAGCTGCTCCTTTAGCATAGTAATATTTCTCAAAGAAATCTTCACGAATACTAATTTGATATCTTCCAGAACTTACACGAGGACAAACCTCATGACACATTCCATTTCCTAGACGTCTACAGTATTCTCCTAATGATGGACCTTCATCAAAATCAACAAAATTATTTGGACATACTATTTCACAAGTTCCACAAGCTGCACAAAATTCATTATCAACGATTTTATTTAATAACCATTGATGATCATCATCTGCAGTGAATTTTTTTAAGTAATCTCCTGCATTAATCATTTTATCTGCAACTTTTCCTACTATTTCTTCAGTTACTTCACTATTGTTGTCTTTAGCAACATCTTTAGCTTCACTAATGATTTGATCAATTAATTCTTGAGAAAAACCATCTTGAGACTTTGTTTTAAGTTTATTAATTATATCTTCAAGCATAATATCTACTCCATAAGATTTTAAAAATAATTATGTTTACTTAATATAAATATATATCGTATTATAAGAAGGTTTAAGTAAAATTTCTCCATTCCATTATAATTGAAATAAATAAAAAACAAGCAGATAGAATAGCTAGAATTGAAAATATTAAAATGATTGTAGTGTCTGTAAAAAGCATATTGTTAACATCAGCTAAAACAATGGCCTCAGAAAGCAGATTGTTTAAAAAATGAGCTATTATTGGAACTAGAATATTAGATGTTTTTAAATATAAAATACACATACAAATTCCAAATACAAAAGCTGAAAAAATTCCTCCAAAATCATGACAAATTCCAAAAAGAATGGAGGAATAATAANTAATAATTCCTAGGGAAATTGAAAAATATTTACTTAATTTATTAAATATAATTCCTCTAAAAAACAACTCTTCAAAAATTGGAGCTATTATAATTGAAGAGACAAGTGAACCTACAAAAAAAATATTTGTATTAAATGTAGTAAGAGAATATGTTAATGTCTCTAAATATGGGAAAGAATCAGTTAAATATCCACTTAAATATAACATACCATATGAAAAAAAGATGTTTAGAATAACAATGATTATTATTGATTTTAAGGGAAAATTATTAAAAAGATTATTAGCTTGTATTTTAAAGCAACCTTTACATTTTCTTAATTCAAATAAAATAAATAAAATTAAACAAACAGCAATACAATCCATAGCAATTGAAATATCAAAAATGTAATCTAAAAACACTCCTAAAAATAGTGCAATGATACCTACAATTATAATTTTGATAATTGAAATATCAGTTAATGAATTGTTTAAAGATTCCATATAGCTATTATTAAAAAGAAAGTTTAAAAATTTTTCTTTAATAGATATTGAGAAAAAACATAGCTTCATATATACTTCAATCTTAACAATTAGCATTAATTTAAAGAAGTTTAAAAAATATTAGAGATTTGATTAATAATTAGATAAGATTTGCTTTGAATATAATGTTTAAATTATTGAAAATGAATATAAAATTAGTTGAAATAAGTAATTGTTTTTTCAAAATCCTCTAATAGATAATGAAAATAATAATGGCAATGATGAATCACCATATTTTAAATTATTATTTTCAACAAATCTAATTTATTCATCATTAACAGTTAAAAAACCATCAATAAAAGTAATATTAGTTGCTTGAGTATAATTACCAGTTATTAACAGTTTTTCTAGAGTTATAGGTGTATAAACTGTTTCAAATACTTTATTCTCACTGTTAAATACGAATTTCATACTTTTGCCATTAACACTACCAACAACATCAAAATCAGAACCAATAATGTTTCCATTATCATCAGTTAAAACTGCAGTTAAAATAG
>JABUVA010000017.1:101528-107413 GCA_021442885.1 Methanobrevibacter sp.
CAGTTAGGTTCCTTAGGTTCAGGAAATCATTTTCTAGAAATTCAGGTTTTAGATGAAATCTATGATGAGGAAGCTGCTGAAGCTTTTGGTCTTAAAGAAGGAATGATTACAATAATGATTCATAGTGGTTCTAGAGGTTGTGGTCATCAGGTATGTTCAGATTATTTAAGAATAATGGATAAGGCATATAAGGAAAATCAGATTGATCTTCCAGATAGACAATTAGCTTGTGCTCCAATTGACAGTACTGAAGCTCAAAACTACTTAAAAGCTATGTTTGCAGCTGCTAATTATGCTTGGGCAAATCGTCAGATGATGACTCATTGGGTTAGAGAATCCTTTGAAGAGGTTCTTGGAAAATCAGCTGAAGATATGAATATGGGTGTTGTTTATGATGTTGCTCATAATATAGCTAAAAAAGAGACTCATAGCTATAAAGGAGTTGAATCTGATCTTATTGTTCATAGAAAAGGTGCTACTCGTGCATTTGGTCCTGGAAGAGAGGAAGTTCCAGAAAAATACCGTAAAATTGGTCAACCTGTTTTAATTCCTGGAACAATGGGAACTTCATCTTATGTGTTAAGAGGAACTGAAATAGCTATGGAAGAGACTTTTGGTTCTACAGCTCATGGAGCTGGTAGGGTTCTTTCAAGAACACAGGCTAAAAAGGATTTTACACCTGAGAAAATTGAAGATTATCTTGATGAGAAAGGTATTAAAATCAAAGCAACTACTAGAAATGTTATTGCTGAAGAGGCTCCTGAAGCCTATAAAGATGTTGATACGGTTGTTAAAATTTCAGATGCTGTTGGAATTGCAAGACTTGTTGCTAAAGTAACTCCATTAGCTGTTACAAAAGGATGATAATATGATTGGAATTATTGGTGGGACTGGTGTTTATAAAATCACAGAACGAGCAGATAGTGTTGAGGAGAGAAAAATAGGAAATACTCTAGTTTCTTTTGTTCATATTAACAATAGGAGAGTAGCTTTTATCCCTAGACATTCTGGTGATCATAGTATTCCTCCTCATAAAATTGATTATAAGGAGAATATTTCTGCATTAAAAAAGGTTGGTGTTAAACAGATTATAGCTACTAATTCTGTAGGGTCTATGAATCCTGAAATGCCTCCTGGTTCATTTGTACTTCCAAATGACTTTCTAGATTTTACTGGTAATAGAGATAAGACATTTTACAATGATAAAGTTGTTCATGTTGATGTAACAGAACCTTATTGTAATAGGTTAAATAATGTTATTGCATCTTGTGGTGATGTTATTAATGGTGGAACTTATGTTGCTACTGAAGGACCTAGATTTGAAACACCTGCAGAGATTAAAATGTTTAAAATCCTTGGAGGAGATGTTGTTGGTATGACTGGTGTTCCTGAAGTTGTACTTGCACGTGAAAAAGAAATGTGTTATAGTTCTATTTGTATAGTTTCTAATTATGCAGCAGGAATTTCAGAAGACAAGCTATCTTTAGAAGAAGTTTTTGATATTTTAGATAAAAGAAAAGAAGATTTACTTGATTTGATTTGTGATTCAATCGAAAAAGTAGATAGTTGTGATTGTACTTGCCGTCATGCTTTAGATAAATTTGATGTATAGCTATTTATTTAAATAGCTTTCATCTTAAATACTCTTTTTCTACATTTTTTTGAATTATTTTAAATATAACTAAATTCATAATCACAACAGCAAATAAAACATAACCTACAATACCCCAACTTGGATAATTATCTCTTAAAGTGATTATAGCTATTGATATATAGAAAATGATTATGTTAGATACATAAAATGTTTTCTCAAATGCAATCTCCGAACCAATATTAAGTTTTTTTGGAATATAAATTATATCTGGGTGTTTTAATATTATTGGAATTGTTAAGATAAATAGAATTGTTGATGCAACAAACAGGTAAATATCTGCTGTTAAAATTCCTAGAATAAATATTATGATAATTGCAACATATAATATAAAAATGATGTATTTCAATTGTGTTTTATTCATAAAGTTTAATTTGTGTATTATTATTAAAAGTTTTTATGATTAATATAATTAAACTTTACATTAATTAACAATTTTCTATTTGAGTTTTAATATTGATTTAAAGTTATTAAATTGCTTTAAAATAAAAACAAATAGCTTTATATACTTTAAAATCTAATTAATTACTATGAAAAATGAAGATAGTGATTTGACAGCAAAAAATAATGAATTACCATGGCAAAAGCATGATAACCTCATGAAAAAATTAATTTCAAATAGTACTCAAGAATTTTTAAAAATATTAGGTCTTGACTACAAATTTATTGAATTAAAACCTACAGAAAATGTTGATTTATTAATAAGAAAATTTCAAATGGACTGTCTAATTGAATGTGAAAAAGATGGAAAACAAGTTATGGTAATTGTAGAATTCCAAAGCACACCAATAACTCCAGATAAAAAATTATCAATACTATCCTACATTAACCTCACACTAAAGAAATATAAAAAAGATGTGATAACAGTTGTAGTAAACACCGAAAAGACAGAAGATATGAATATCTTAAAAAATGTATGTACATCTGCATTAATTTATTATAAAAACACATCCATCCCCTCAATTAAAGAGTCCGATACATTTAATATAATTGAAAACAAAATTCTTAACAACGAAAAGTTAAATAAAATGGAAATTTTAAGAATGAAATTAATCCCTTATAGTGAAAATGAAGAGGATTTACAAGAAATTTTCAAAAAATCTTGCCAATTAACAAATAACATAACAGATGAAAACATAAGATTAGAACTTAAAGAAATACAAATCTACTACTGTTTAGGAGATTACTACATAAAAGAAGAAAAAGAAAGGGAGGAAATACTAATGATAATAAAAAAAGAAGACAGTTCATTATACCATTTAGGATTAATAGATGGAAGAAAAGAAAAAATAGAAGAAAGCAAACTATACCAACAAGGAGAAAAAAATGGAATAGAAAAAGGAATAGAAAAAGTAGCTATAAACCTAAAAAAACAAGGCATGAAACTTGAAGATATTAAAAAAGCTACTGGATTAACAATAAAACAAATCAACAATCTTTAAAAAAACTTATTTTAAAAGGTGAATAAAATTTTAATAATTCACCACAATCTCTATTATTAGATATTTTAATAGCTATTAATTTATATTAATAAAAATATAATAGTTATTTGGAGTAGATATAAATGTCTAAAGTTATATTATTAAATGGAAGTCCACGTCTTAATAGTAATACTCAGGACGTGTTAGAGATATGTGCTAGTGAAATTGAAAAAAACGGTGTTGAAGCTGAAATAATCCAATTAAAAGGTAAAAAGATTGAATCCTGTATTGCATGTAATGGATGTTCAGGAACTGGACAATGTGTTATTGATGATGGATTAAATGAGATTATTGATAAAATAAGAGAGGCAGATGGATTTATTCCAGGAGCACCAGTGTATTTTGGAACAGCTAGAGGAGATATAATGGCTGCTCTTCAAAGAATTGGTAAGGTCTCACGTGGTAATGATAAATTCCTTAGTTGGATGGTTGGTGGACCTATAGCTGTTGCAAGAAGAGGTGGACAAACTTTAACTCTTCAAGAAATGACTATGTTTTTCCCAATTAACAATATGATTGTTGCTGGAAGTACTTATTGGAATATGGTTTTTGCAGGGGCTGAAGGAACTTCTAAAGAAGATGTTGAAGGAATTGAAACTGTTAAATTATTTGGAGAGAATGTAGCTAATATTATTAAAAAAATTAGGTGATTATATGAGAATAGCTGTTGCTTCTAGTGATGGTAAACAAGTTAACTTACATCTTGGAAAAGCCAATTCATTATATATTTATGATTGGAATAAAAAAGATGGAGTTGTCTTTGTTGAGCATCGTAAGCTAGATATTAAAAAGACTGCTAAACACCAAGGTTCTGATGTTTTAGTTGCATGTGAGGATTGTGATGTTATTATTTCTCAACAGTTTGGGTTTAAAACTAAGCTTAAAGCTGAAGATTTAGGTATTAGGCTTGTTGTTGAAGATGAAACTCCTGTAATGGAGGCTGTTGATAAGTATATTCAACATTATAAATTTATGAATAGCTAGTTTATTCTAGGTTTGATATATGGTTGAAGAATTCTTTTTCTAAGTATTTAAATTGATCTTCGGCCATATTATTTTCTAAGTATTCTAGGAAGTGTAATCCTCCATTTGCATAAGAATTAGCTATTTCTAATAGTTCATAAGTGGAGTTTATATTTTCAATTTTTTCTTTTGTTTTAATAGCTACTGCATAAATTAATGCTAAGTCTTCATCATTGAATCCAATATCTATAAAGACTGATTCACCACCTACTGTAATGTATAAATGGTTGTTATATCCTAATGCCATTAGTAACATAAATCTTTCTTTTGTTGTTGGTATTTTTTTTAGTATTTCTGAGTTAATGTAGGTTTGTGAGTCTTCTCTTGACATTTGAAATCTATGATTAATCATTATTGTAGACCTCCACTTTTAGATTTCTATAGTCAATTATTTTATATTTATCTTGATTTAAATCAGCTATTGTTTCTTTTACATCTTCTGTTACTAGATTTTTAGTTGTTAGTATTATTCTCTGGTATTTTTTATCTTTAAGCATTTGTGATTTGATAAAAATTGCCCTGTATTGTTCTGGGATTTTTGATATTAAGTTATTTAGTATTAGTGGTATTTCAGTTTCTGATAGTTCATAGTAGCTTAATATTAGTGCAATAGCTAAAAATTCATTTTCATCTTCTTTTTTTGTTTTTTCATTAAATTCAATATCGTCTTTAATAAATCTTAAGTTGTAATCATCATCTATTTCAACAAATTTGTATACTGCTGCTTTTTTTAGTAAATCTGAGCATATTTTATTTATTGTTTGTTTAAATAATTCTTTAGTGTTAATTATATTTTCTTTTTTATTATTTGATATTTTCTCTATTTCTTTCATACAAAGGTTGATTTTCTCATTACATAGTTTAATTTGCTTGTCTTTAATTTCAAGCTCTTTTTTAAACTTTGGAATCTTCTTTTCAATAGCTATCATTGTATTGTTGGCCATTTTGATTTTACCTTTAAGATCCATTATTTTATAATTATATGATTTTTTTAATTGAACTAGTTGTTCAACACTTATATTAGAGAATTTATCAATCTTTTTTTGAATATTTATTAGTTCCTGAATTTTATTATTTGATTGTCCAGTTAGAGTGTAGAATCTTTCATTATACTTATTATATATTACTGGAAATCCATATATTTCATTTTTAATATGAGTTAATTGTGGTTTTACTGTTTTAGATATCTCTAAAAGGTCTTCAGGTAAAGATGATTCATCTTCATTTTGATTAGATAATGTGTAGTTTATAGGTTCTATTAATAGTAATTTGTAGAGATTTTTAAAAGTAAATTCTTTAATTTCATTTTCACAATTATTTAATTGAGCTTTTAAATCTTCATATTCTCTTTTTAAAGTTTTAGTCTCATTATCAAAGTTTGTTAACTCATTAATATCTAGAATGTATTTATCTACTAGTTCTATTTTTGAAGTTAATTTATTAATTTCCAATTTAAAATTATCTATATCTCTTTTTAAATTTACAATATTTTCTTTTTTACGCTTAATTTCTCTTTTAATTGCAGTTATAGCATTAAGATTAGGTGATGATTGCCTATATCCATTGATTTCTTCATTGAAATTTTCTATAAGTTTATTTGATGAATCTTCTTTAGCTATATCTTCTATAATTTTTTTAATGTTTTCAGGTTTTAGAAAATAATCTGTTGGTGAATCTAGTTCTAGAAAAAGCTTTTTTTTAAATGATGGTAGTGAGGATTTTTTTATAAA
>JABUVA010000017.1:107473-110602 GCA_021442885.1 Methanobrevibacter sp.
ATGATTTTTTCTCTTTTAGCTATTGGATAAATTTCTCTACATAGCCATATTTTAGTTTCATCATCTAATATTAATTCAACTGAAATTGATGCTGATTGGTTATTTTTAGCTATTTCTGGTTTAAATTTATCATTATCCCCAGTAGAATATAATTTGTCTCCAAATAAGCACCAATGAAGGAGATTTATAAAAGCAGAATTTGTATCTTTTTTTGGAGTTAATATTATATTTAGGTTATCTGATATCTGAAAATATGAGTTTTCAAATTGTTTAATATTAGTTATATTAACTCCTTTTACTATCATTATCTTCAAATCCCCAATTAATTATACAATAATAATTATGTTTTTAGTTAATAAAATAATTTATGTATGAAATTTTAATGAAAGGGAATGAAGTTGTTTTAAGTTGTTTTTTGGAAAAATAGCTATTATTTATTGAGTATTGTGTTTTTAAAAAAATAGTAATAAAGATTGTTAAGTTTAATTAACAATCTCTAACATGCGTGCATTCTTAAGTGTACCCCATTACCATGACCACCATTACCTTGGCTACCACTACCTTGACCATAATGGTTTCCAGAACCACTAGAACCGGAAGATTGTCCATATTGGTTTCCAGAACTAGCTTGTTGGCCTACACGATCCCTAATATGTTTTTGACTTCCATCACATGCTGAATTTTTATTATTGCAATTATCGCAGATTCCATCACCATTATTATCAATAAATGAACCATTACATAATGAACTGCCTTTTTTACAGTTATCACAAATACCATCATTATTAGCATCTGTGAAGTTGCAATATTGACAGTTTGGGTTTGCAGCATTGTTATTTCCTGGACCTTTACCATAGAAATTAGCTGCAGATATTGAAACTGCTGCACATATAATTAAAAACACAGCTAGGATTAGAATTATAGTTTTGTGTTTCATACTAAGTAATATATAATAAACCATATATAAAGTTTACATTAATAAAATATCAAAAATAATCAAATATATTTGATAAGTTCATTTTTATATTATTTATTTAAATTGTTTAAATTAATATTTAGAGCTTATTTTTAACGTGAATTTATTATGATTAATTATAATGTAATAAAAAATCATTCCAATAAAATAACATACTATATCCCAAAAATCAGTAACACTATTAGGTCTAAAATAAACTGCTAAATATTCACCAATAAATGCTAAAGCTATTGTTATCACGAATAAATATTTAAATGAAGTAATCATTTTTTTATTATCTAATTCACATATAATGTTTATTAAAGCAAAATATAATGGAACTGCCAATAAATCATTTAAATAATAATTAAAAAATAAAACCCCTAAATTTTTTAACCATAGCTGATTTAAGATGTATATTATCAATATACAAACAATTAAAGAAAAATTTATCCTGTATTTCATTTTTTATCCACAAATAGCAAATATACATAAAGCTAAAAAACAACCTATACATACAACAAATACTGGATGCATTAATATCACTCCTTATGTATTACTTATGTACATTTTATGTATATAAATATTATGGAAATTAATTCCCCTAACATTTCAAGGTTTAGATTAAAATAACAATAATTTATCTCAATACACCAATAGGAATCACTTTAACCCCATCTTCACGAGTGTATGCAAATTCACCACCAGTAACAACAGCTAAAAAACTTGGCTCTTTTAAACCTTTTTTCTGGATAAGTTCTTTCAATTTAAGGAGATTTTCTGCTCCACTATCTATTTCAAATGAAGCTAATTTAAATTCAATCAAGCAATAACGACCATCTCTTAAATGAATTACACAGTCAACCTCTAAACCAAGCTTATCACTATAATAAGAAATTTCACCACCATAATGAGAAGTATAAACTGTCAAATCACGAATACATAAATTCTCAAAAATAGGCTCAAATGTATCTAAATCATGTAATAATCTTTTAGGATTTAAATTTAAAGCAGCTACAGCTATAGAGGGATCAATAAATTCTTTTTTTGAAATTGATTTAATTGATGTTTTAGAGCGAATATTAGGATTCCATGAATTAATATTTGAAATAACAAATAATCTCTCAAGTACATTACGATAGTTATAAAAAGTATTAGGAGTTATATTAGAATAATTAGTTTTAATATCATTAATCAATGTTGTATTTTTAACAATTGTAGATATGTTTCTAGCATATGCTTTTAAAAAACTTTTAACTTTTTTAGAATCTCTTTTAACACCATCAATAGTTGAAATATCATTTTCATAAATGTTTCTTAAGTAATTGTAAGGAACTGCTAATTGATCCTTTTTAGTTTTTCGATTTAAACTATCTGGCCATCCACCTCTACATGCTGCAAAAATCAATCCCTCAATAGTTAAATCAGATTTTATTCCATCAATATTCAAATTAGGATTATTAAATAAATCTATGATTGATATTTTACCATTTGACTCCTTGCTTTCAAATAAACTCATTGGCATCATTATAAGGCGAACAAATCTTCCAGTTCCAGTATGCATAATTTTACTATTATCTACAGAAGTAGAGCTAGTTAATATGTATAATCCATAACCAGACAATTTATCAACACTTGTTCTAACTGCATCCCACATAACAGGCGCTATTTTCCATTCATCAATTAAACGAGGTTTTTCTCCTTCTAAAAGAACAGATGGTTTAATATCAGCCAATAGCATATGTGATTTTCTATTATCTTGATTTTCTAGTTTTAAAACACTTTTTGCATATCTTGTAGCAGTAGTAGTTTTTCCACACCATTTTGGACCTACAATAACAACTGCTCCAACTATCTCTAAATACTCTTCTAAAATTTTATCAAATACACGTGGATAATATTCCATAAAACCTTCACCTATAACAATATAACTTTGCATACTTTTACTAATATAACTTTGCATATTAAAAAATTTATCCAAAAAACTTCAAAGAGCATTTAAATATACACAAGAGAACAAATACTAAAATAAAGAATATATTCTAATTATTATTCATAAGAACATTTTCTTAGAAAAATAAAAAGAATATAGAGAACATATAAATTGAAAAAATTAAACCCTGAATTTAATTTTTTGAAGCTATAATTGTGTTTTTAATCCCTTGTGGTGGGAC
>JABUVA010000017.1:110680-113371 GCA_021442885.1 Methanobrevibacter sp.
AAAAAGGAATTATAATTTCTATTATAATTCCTAAAACTTCTTTTTTTTAGAAATTTTAATTATTCAATTTCATATAATTCTTTTTAAAGAATACTTTTTTTACTAAATTTTTTTTAGTGATTTTACTCATAACATTTAAATACTTAATATAATAAATTAGTTGTGAGGTAATAATATGTGCACTGCAGCAACTTTTAATTCTAAATGCCATTATTTTGGCCGTAACTTTGACTATGAAATATCTTATGATGAAGAAATTGCAATTGTTCCAAGAAATTATGAATTATCTTTTAATCATGTTGATAATCTTAAAAATCATAATGCTATTGTTGGTATTGCAGCTGGTGTTATTAAAGATTATCCACTATTTTATGATGCAGTTAATGAAAAAGGATTGGGAATGGCTGGTTTAAACTTTGAAAATTATGCTGTTTATTCTTCAGATATTGTTGATAATAAAAATAACATTGCACAATTTGAGTTTATCCCTTATGTTTTAGGAATGTGTGATACTGTAGATGAGGCTCGTGATTTAATTAATAATATTAATATTACTAATGAAAGTTTTAATCCTAAATTACCTGCTTCTGAACTTCATTGGATGCTTTCTGATAAAACAGGTAAATCTATTGTTGTTGAATTTACTAAAGATGGTATTAAAATATATGATAATAATGTTGGGGTTTTAACTAATGCTCCTAGCTTTGATATGCAGACTTTTAATTTAAATAATTATTTGAAAATATCTAATAAACAACCTGATAATGTTATTGATAAGGATTTTGAAAGCTTTGAGTATAGTAGGGGAATGGGTGCTATAGGGCTTCCTGGTGATTATTCTTCCATGTCTAGATTTGTTAAAACTGTTTTTGTTCGTGGTAATTCAATAGCTAAGGATGATGAAATTAGTTGTGTTAATCAGTTTTTCCATATTTTAAATTCTGTTGAACAGCCTAAAGGTGCTACTTTTGTTAGTGAACCTGATTTATATGAGTATACTATTTATACTTCATGTATGAATCTTGATGAGGCTGTTTATTATTGTAAAACTTATGATAATTTCTCTATATCTAAAATTGATCTTTTAAAAGAAGATTTAGATAGTGATGAGTTAAAATTTTTTAAATTAGCTAAAGAAAATTTTGATTAATTCTTTTTAAGCCCCTTATGTTTTTGTTTTCATAAGGAGCTTTTTTTTTGAAATTAGATATTTGTTTAATGAAACCTTGTGAAGATTTTTAATTTAAAACTCTACTTAATTATATTTTATGTTTTATTTTAAATTATTAATCCTCATCTTTATTTTTTAATTTTAATTATTTATATATCTTTTTATTTTATTTAAAGCAATTTTTCTAAATAAAAGCAATTTTTAGATGTTAAAGCAATTTTTACTATTAAATATTCTTAAGTTAAATAACTCATTTAACATTAAAAAACTTTATCAAATATCTTGACCTAACAACAATTATATATTCAATTAAAAATAAAGGTATTCTCATGACAATATATGGATTTGGAGCAATGAGGCTACCTCTAATAGATGAAACTGTTTTTGATTCAGTTGATGAAGAAAAAGTAACAGAACTTATTGATAGGTATATGGAGTCTGGATACAATCATTTCGATACTGGTTATCCTTATCATGATGGTGCTAGTGAGAAAATCCTTAAAAAATGCCTTGTTGATAGATATCCTAGAGATTCATTTACATTAGCTGATAAAATGCCATCTTTTTCATTGGAAAATGAAGGTGATCTTGATAAATTCTTCGAAGAACAACTTGAAAATTGTGGTGTAGATTATTTTGACTATTATATGCTTCATAATGTTAGTACCTGGACTTTAGATGCTCTTAGAAAATTCAATGGTTATGATTTTCTAGTTAATTTGAAAAAAACAGGTAAAGCTAAACATATTGGTATTTCAGTACATGATAATGCAGAAATCCTAGAAGAAGTTTTTAAAGAAATGCCTGAATTAGAATTTGTGCTATTACAAATAAATTATCTTGATTGGGAAAACGAATCAATACAAGCTAAAGAATGTTATGAAATAGCTAGAAAATATGGTAAAGATATAATGGTTATGGAACCACTAAAAGGAGGAACACTTGTAGATTTACCAGAAGAAATAGCTACTAAGTTTAAACAATATGATCCAGATATTTCAATTCCTGGATGGGCATTTAAATTTGTATGTAATTTAGAAGGTGTTACACATGTATTATCAGCAACTGGTACTCTAGAACAATTAGATGATAATCTAAACACTATGAAACATATAAAACCATTAGATGATAGAGAAAAAGAATTAATTTCAGAAGCTATTGAAAAAATTAATGAATCTATTGCAATTCCTTGTACTCAATGTAATTATTGTATAAATGAATGTCCTAATGGTATTCCAATTCCAACATTTTTTGAATTGTACAATATTGAAAAAAGACTTCCATCAATTGGATGGTCTCCACAACAAGGTCTTTATAGAACATATGCATTAAAAACTGCAGAAGCAAGTGATTGTGATGCCTGTGGTGATTGTGTTGAAAAATGCCCACAACATTTAGATATTCCTGGATATATGGAAGATATTGTAGAACTATTTCATAATGAGGAATATTAATCATTTAATACTACTATAATTAAAGTACAAATAGTCATCCTTATATCCTATTATTGAAATAATAAT
>JABUVA010000017.1:115658-120594 GCA_021442885.1 Methanobrevibacter sp.
AGAATATAAAATTCATATATTTTGATTCAAATGAATATAATTTCGTAATAAGTTTAAAATCATAAAAAATGTTGTTTAAATTTATGTTTAATAAAGAACTGACAATTTACAAGCAAAAATATAAATATTATTCTAAAAATAAGAAAAAATATTAAACTACAATGATTTTTTAAATGAATATATTGTTCATAAAGTTTAAATTATTTATACTAAGATTAACAGAATAATTAATAGAAATTTAATTGGAGGTAAAATATGCAACCAGGTATAATTCCAGCTATTATATCATTTTTCCTACCAGGTTTAGGACAAGCTATAACTAGAGGCAGATCTTCAGCAAAATGGATTATTGTTTTCATCGTTGTTTTGATTATTGATTATTGTCTTTATCTATTTGCAAATGCTCCTTTAGCAGGTCCTGTAACTTGGGGTGCTATTATAAGTATTATTATAGGTATTATTTTCGCATATGATGCATATACAGATACAATACAACTTTAAGTTAACTATTTCTAGTTAACTTTTTTTATTTAAAATAGCTATTAATTTAATCTTAAATCATATATAACATTAAATATTAATTTTTTAGCTTTTTTATAAAACTTTTTAGTTTTTTCTTTTTTATTGATTCTTCTTAATAATCCTTTATTTAAAAGAGTTTTATGTGGTTTAATTATTTTTGATACTTTTTCATCTTTATTTAAAAAGTGGTTTTTTAGGACTATTAGCTCAATTGTTTCCCCAAATATATTAATACATTTTTTTATCCAGTATAAAATGTATTCTTTTGAATAGAACTCTCCATTTTCATAGTTTTGATTAATCATTGATTTAACAGTATAAACTGCTGCTTTTTCAATGTGTTCTATTTCAAATGCTTTTCTAAAATTAATTGAGGCATTTATAAAATCTTCATTATTATAATACTCTAAACCAGAATCAAACAAACGACTCATAATTAAAATCTCTCCCTTTATGATATATTTTAATTTATTATCATTTTAATTAATAAATTTAAGTATAAATTCTTCTATATTATGTGATATTCTTTAAATATAAAAAGAAATAAAATAATTATAATCTTATTAGAATAGTGAAGATTAAAGGAGAAGTTAAAATGACTAATGTATTAATTGTATATGGACATACAGATGTAAATGAATCTGTTGCTAATAAAATTATTATTGATGAGTTAAAGGAATTATTACCTGATGGAGAATTTGATCTTTTAGATGAACTTTATCCAAACTATGTTATTGATAAGGAAGCTGAACAAGAAAAATTAGCTAATGCAGATATTATTGTACTTCAATATCCAATTTATTGGTATGGTATGCCTTCACTTATGAAAAGGTGGATGGAAGTATGTTTTGAACATGGTTTTTCACATGGTTCTAATGGTGATAAGCTTCAAGGTAGTAAATTAATAGCTTCATTTACTACTGGAGCTCCTGAACAGGCTTATCAGAAAGATGGTCCTGCAGGTATTGATATTGAAGAATTGTTATTACCATTAAAAGGTGCTTCTAACCTTTGTGGATTTGAATTTGATAAATTTGTATATACTGGTGGCTTATCTTATACTATGCGTAGTGATCCTGAGGCTTTAGAAGCTATGAAAGAAAAATCAGCTGAGCATGCAAAAAGGTTAGTTGATGAAATAAATAGTTTATAATTAAACTATTTTTTTTATTTTATATGACTAGTTTTACTTTTCATTAAATTGATTTATCATTTAATAATTTATTAACTTTTTATCAAAACATTACAGATAATTAATCATAAATGTTATTATTTTTAATTTATATTATAAGAATGGATTTTTATAATGTTTTATATTATAGTTGCTGTATTTCTAGTGTTTTTCTTATTTTAATAATAATATTGTGTTGTAGAAACATGGTTTTTTCTAACTATTATTCGTTCATTTTAAAATACTATTTAAAAGAAATAATGAACAATCATCATTTTTTCATGATTTATTCTAATATTTGTAAGTTTTATTTTACTTAATTTTTCTTTGGCTATTGGTTATAATACTAATTAATTTTAAACATAACGATGCTGGATAAATATATTATGGTGGAAAATATTATTATTTTTTNATATATTTAAAATTAAAACTAAAAGTTTTTAAGTAAAACTACAATCTTATATTTTTTCTTTAATAGGCCAAAATTTTAGCTATAAAACTAATAAACTTTATATATGAGAAAAAAATAATAATAAACTATAATTACATTGGAGGTGACAATATGAGTGATTTACCAATCGCACCTGTTGGCCGTATCATAAAAAATGCTGGTGCACAAAGAATTAGTGATGACGCTAAAATTGCATTAGTAGAAGCATTAGAAGATTATGGTGCTGACATTTCCAAAAAAGCTATTGGATTTGCAAAACACGCAGGTAGAAAAACTGTCAAAGCTCAAGACATTAAATTAGCTATCAAATAGATTTTTTTTAATAGGTTTTTGGTTTAAATCCAAAAACTTATATTATAATATTTCAAATTATTAATTTACTCTTTTTTAACACTTTTTCTATAAATTTTAATGAAAAAATACATATTCTATTAGATGATAAACATAATATTAACAAATTATTATTTAATGGTGTTTTAATGTTTAGAAAAAAATTTAGAATATTAATTGTTTTTGCTATTTTTTTAGTAGCAATTAGTAGCTTTGCTAGCTGTTGTGTTGCATCACCTATAACAGGTTTTGACCCTAAAACAGATAGTAAAAGCCTTATGGATAATTGTTTAAATATGAAATATGGACAAACTGGTGTTGAATCTAATGGAGTGTATTTTAGCAGTGCACAAATAGAATATGCTTTAGCTAAAAGTATTTCAATGATAGCTAGTGGTAATGCTAATACAAAATTCAATATACCTGATTTCCGTAACTGTGAAAACTCTCATGGTGATGATATTGATCAAACACTATCAAAAAGCCAATATGTAGATATGGCAAATCGTTATAGTAACTGGACAGAAAATCATGGTCAACTTCCAAATTATGTTGGTATAAATGTAGCTGGTGTTCCAGATATTTCTAATACTAAGGCTTTAGGAATTTGGTTAAATGTTCTATCTAGTTATCATGAAACAGGCCAACTTCCAGAATCTGTTTCAACAGCTTATTATTAGTGGCTAATTTAGCCTACACTTCTTTTTTTTAGCTATTTACAAAAATATTTTCATATAAAATTAGATTTTAAAAAATAAAAAAAGAGAGATTCTAGAATAATCCAGAATCAGTAAGTTTCTTTTCAAAGTTATTAGCTGCATTTTCAAATAGGCTTTTTATAAGAACAGAAACAATTATACTTCCTATAATAATTCCTATCATCACATATAAACTTGGCATTATATTTGGCCAGTATACTCCAAGTAATGCATTTTTCAATAGTTCAATTCCATAAGTCATTGGGAAGTATTGATTTAATGCTTGTGCAAATGGAGCTAGTGCAGCTGCTGGGTAAATACCATTAGTAGTTAATACTTGGAATACCAGTAAGATAATAGCTATTGCTTTTCCAACCATTCCAAAAATCGATACAATCGAGTAGATCAGTATTAAAAATGCTATCGTTGTTACATACATTAATACAACATATAGGAGAGGATCAGACATTTGTATACCTAAACACCATGATCCAAACATAGTTACTGTAGATTGTAATAATGCAATTATTAAGAATAATCCCATTCTTCCAAAGTACATTTCTAATGGTTTATATTCTCCTGTAAAACTTCTTGTTTTAATTAATGCAATTGAAATTACACAACCTACCCAAACTGAAAGAATAATATAGAATGGAGCTATACTTGATCCAAAGTTATCAACAGGGTATATTGCTTCTTCTTGTATATCAACAGGAGAATAGAAATACTCCTGAGCACTAGTTTGATTAACTAGTCCAAGTTTTGCAAGTTGAGGTATTTGTGCAGTTGTTCCAAACAATGCTAATTTCTGCATAGCTATTGAGTCTACTTTTGTATTAATATTACTATTTATAGTTTCTCCAAAGATATCTGCTGCTTCTCCAGTCATTATAGATGCAACAGTGCTTGTTTTTTCATTAACTAAATAAGTAATTTGTCCCTGTGTTGGATTTTGTGATTGAATAGATAAAACTGATTTCGTAAAGTTCTCGGGTATTATCAGCGCAGCATAATATTTACCACTTTTCACTCCATCTCTAGCATCCTCTTCACTTACAAATTCCCATGTAAAATTATTATCATTTTTAAGTTCATCTACAATACTATTTCCAAAATTTATAGTTTGGCCATTGTAGGTTGCATCAGCGTCATTATTTACAAAAGCGTATTCTAAATTACCTGTGTTTCCATAGGGATCCCAACATGCATATATATTTATAAGTGCATAAAGAGAAGGTACAATAATAATAGCTATTATTGTTACTAAAACATAGGGGTTTTTAGAAACAGTCCTTAAATCGCCTTTAAAAATCTTACCTACATTTGATAAGCTTAATCTAGATTTATTTGACCCCATCTATTTCACCAATTTAATTAATTAAATTTTGTTTAAAAATCTTCTTTAATTTTCTTTTATTATAATCTTAAAATTTACTTTTAATTGAAGATTTTTCTAATAATAATATTAGTATTAAATATAATATAAATTTTATCTAAAAATATCATTTATTATATCTGTGATATTAATTATTAAGACTAGCTTTTATAATCTAATTTGTATTCTTTCTAAATATTCACATTATTTATAATATTATTCTTAAATAGTATAATAGGTGATAAAAATTGAATAAAAAGTTATTAACTGTAATTATTATTGTAGTAATAATTTGTGTTGTAACCTCAATATACTTCCATACAAAAGATGATAAAGACCACACTATTAAGCTTATGGAAGTAAATAGTGGATGTTCAGCAGGAATATCT
>JABUVA010000017.1:120614-122068 GCA_021442885.1 Methanobrevibacter sp.
CAGGTTTATTATGATTACTACGTTGATGGATTATTATACAATTTACCTTCTAATCTTGAAGGATATAATCTAACATGCTTTTATCACACATCAAATGGTACTTATGTAAGAGAGCTAAATTCCTCTGAATTACAATCTAAACAAGATAGCTATTTTTCTAGCTATAAAACCTGTGGTTTAGCTTGTGTAGAAGTATATCAACCAATGAATATTACTAATGTTACTTTCATTATTTTTGATCCGTCTAAAAAAGTAGTGTTTAATCAAACAATTGATTTTAACATGTCTAATATGGATACAAGTAAATTAAATCAATAGTATAAAATGAATCCTTTAGGATTCTTTATACTTTTCTATGTAATACAGGCTATTTCTCCATATTTATTAAATGCAATAACAAAATTTGGAGTATTTTTGATATTATATCCCTTAATAATTCTAAGAATAGTTTCACTACTATCAACTAAATGATAATTTTCATATTCATATATTACTACTTTAGTAAAACCATCTAGAAATACATGTTTTGTTTTTCTCTTTTCAACACGCTCTTTTTTATATTCAAAATCTCCAGGCATATCTTCAATTTGTTCTAGAGTAGCTTTAGGTACCTTAATATCTCTGCATTTAACAATATACTTTATTTTCATTTAAATCATTAGCTATTTTAACTACATCCAGGACATAAACTTGGATCAGCCATACCATGTGGACAGGCAGTAGGACTATTCGGATTATACTGGGCTCTAACCTGCTCATATGGCAATCCTTCACCTTGACCTACACATATACCTGTATCAGCCCAATATTTTATCCCATATTCGTCTGTTATAATATAATGATTGTTAGATTTCTGAGATACGTCTTCTGTTAAGTTTGCTGTTACATTTGTTGTGTTGTTATCTATAGTTACATTTACTTCTGCTGCTGGTTTGTTGAAGGTGAATGCTACTGCACCACCTATGATACAAGCTGCAACAAGTATTGCAATTACGATTACTATTAATTGATTATTGTTCATATTTTATCCACCTTTTATAATTACTTTGTTTGTTTTATATTATAAATTTTAACATATGATGGGGTAATGAAGAATGAGTAAAAATTACATAATGGGCATAGGAAATATTCAAGGAGGTCAAGAAAGTCAACCTATGATTTTTGGTAACTACAAAAAGAATCAAATACTTAAGAAGAAGAAAAATAGAAGGGGAAGTAAAAAAAATAAATTATCATGATAAAACATAAAACAAAAGAGGTTTATTATCTTTTGTTAAATTCATCATTTTTTGCAGCTTCTTCCCATTTCTTAGCACTTTCAGGAGTTATAATTTGACCTTTATTTGGATCATAATTATATTTTACCCATTTTCCTTCTGCTTCAGAGTAATATCCATCAGCTTTCTTAAATTTTTGTCCAGTGATTGTACCCATCATGTCTCCAGTAGTTATCA
>JABUVA010000017.1:122320-124281 GCA_021442885.1 Methanobrevibacter sp.
GTTATTCATAATTATTTTTTTGTTATTAAATATTCTTAAATTTTTACTAATTTACATACAATTTAAAATCTAAATATTATTTATCAAAAATTTTAAGTTTCTTTGAATTAAAAGTAATAATCATACAAATAGAAGGGGTTTTTACAATCAATAAAAAAAGAATAGCTATTATCATAATATGTGTTATTATTGTAATTGCAGTAGGTTTTTTTGTTTACTTTGCTGACTATGCTCATGGAACTGATGTAGCTGTAGCTTCTCTTGAAAATGACAGTGATGTAAATGTTTCAAAGATAGATGGAGGATATTTCTTTGATGGGCCTGGAAATGATTCTGCAATGATATTTTATCCTGGAGCAAAGGTTGAGTCAATAGCTTATGGAAACCTGATGAAAACAATATCTAAAAATGGTGTTGACTGCTTTTTAGTTGAAATGCCTTTTAACTTTGCATTTTTCGGAAGTAATAAGGCAGATTCTATAGTGAATTCATATAACTATAGCCACTGGGCAATGTCTGGCCATTCCTTAGGAGGAATTGTGGCTACTAGCTATGCTGTTGACAACAAGGATAAAATTGATAATTTAATTTTATTAGCAGCATATCCAACTGAGAAAATCGATGATAATATTAAAATGCTCTCTATTTATGGAGATAAAGATGGTGTCTTGAATATGGAAACCTATGAGGATTCCCATAAGTTTTGGAACGGAAATTCAACTGAAGAGATTATCATTGGTGGAAATCATGGAGGATTTGGAGATTATGGTCTTCAAAAAGGAGATAATAATGCTACAATCTCAAATATGGAGCAGCAGAATAGAACTGCAATGCTTATAGTTAAATTTTTAACTGGAATATAAAAAATAGAATTAGTTAATAATTAAAAAAAGATAGAGAGTTGAAAGTTGAATACATTAAACTTTCAACCAAATTTATTGTATTTTTAATTTCTTGGTTCGTTTTCCCAGATAACACCATCTGAGTCTACCCAGCGTTTATAGGTTTTCCCATCATGGCCTTTATAATCACCTAACTTCACATATCCTCCGGCTTGTTCTGAGTAAACATATTGATCACCACTTGAAGATTTACTTTGACTACTTGAATCTTTCTGAGATACATCTTCTGTTAGGTTTGCTGTTATATTTGTTGTGTTGTTATCTGCAGTTATATTTGCTGTTACATTTACCTGTTCTGTTGGTTTGTTAAAGGTGTATGCTACTGCCCCTCCAATAATACAAGCAGCTACAATAATAGCTATTACAATTACGATTAACTGATTGTTATTCATTAACACACCTCATTAGCTATCTTTTATTCATCTCTTTATAATACCCTCCACTCATATGATTATCACCAGCATAATAATCATAATGACCAGGACCATAATAGACATATACACCATCTGATTGCTGTACTGTAACTGGGTTATCAGCTGTTGCATATTTATGGCTTGCATCTCTATTTGGGTCATAATCAGAGTCTGATTTTTCGTTTTTCTGATTATTTGAACTTGTTTGTACTTCTTCTGTTAAATTTGCTGTTATATTTGTTGTATTATTATCTGTAGTTATGTTTACAGTACCGTTTACTTGGTCTATTGGTTTATTAAAGGTGTAAGCTACTGCCCCTCCAATAACACAACCTGCTGCAATAATAGCTATTACAATTACTATTAATTGATTATTATTCATTTTATCCTCCTATTTTATATTTTAAAGTTCTGTCCAATGGTCATATCCATCATGTCTCCAATAAGATTCAGACCTTGGATCATATTGTATTTCACCAGTATAGTGCATTTTTCCATCTAGTTGGCCGTAAATAGCTCCTGGATCAGAACTCTCTTGACTTGATGATTGTACTTCTTCTGTTAGGTTTGCTGTTATATTTGTTGTATTATTCTCAATTGTTTCATTTACCTGTGAAGCTTGATTTATAAAACTAAAGTATAGTGC
>JABUVA010000017.1:125265-128496 GCA_021442885.1 Methanobrevibacter sp.
TGTATAACTCTATACTATCTTTACTGCAAGTCATACATTCTTTTTCATCCTCACAATCATCACATTCTATAATATTATAAATATTAGAAGTCCAACAATATTTTCCACTTGCATCTTTATATAAAATTGCAGAATTACTAATATCTTCTAATATTTCTAAATTTTCTTCAAGCAAATTTAAATTATCATAAGTAATCTTATCAATAGTCATATCTTTAAAAAAGTAAATAAGCATTCTTAATGTATGATTTCTATCAAAAACAGCAAAAGCAGCACATGTTAGGAATTTAATATTATTCGATTTTGTTGAAACCCTAAAAGTATATTCAACCTCTGGGTTGTTAGGAGTTAATTTACTTAAATTTTCTTTTATTATATCCACATCACCTTCAACAATATGCTCTATTAGAATATTTCTATAAGCATCTTCCTCTTTAGGTTCAATTTCTAATAGCTCATATAATCTTTTAGACCATGAATATTTATTTTCTTTAACATTATATACGATAATATAATTTTCATTCAAATAATTATCGGAAAGATTAGTAGCTTCTTCATAAATATCATTATCATCGGAATAAGGATTATTTTTTGAAATTATTAATAATTCTCCATTTTCATATACAATTTTTTGATGAATAATATGAATGTTTTCATTAAATAAAACTTTGATATTAAATTCTTTAGGTATCTTTGTATCATATATTTCTTTATAGTGAGGATAATAAACTTCTTTTAATTTAGGATATATGTCTCCAAAATATCTGCCAACAATATCATCATTTATAAAATGTTTAGTAAAATTTTTCAAAATGATACCTGCACGTTTTATAATAAATTCTTTACCATTTTTCACTGGTTCTAAAACATCAACACTGTCATTAATAGAATTTATGAATAAAGGATTTTTAACAGGAGTAAAATCATGAATATTATTATTTTCAACAAAAAGGTTATTATCATCAATTTCAATTTCTAGTTTTTCAATCATAAAATCACGCCTTTTATATTTCTTTTTTAATTTTTGCAGGTATGCCAACGGCAAATGAATTATCTGGAATGTCTTTATTTACTAGACTTCCAGCTCCAATCACAACATTATCTCCGATTGTAACACCTGGAAGAATTGTTGAACGAGCACCAATCCAACATTTACTACCAATTTTTACAGGTCGTGTGAAATTAGTAAAAGTTAAATCATTATTTTCATTTTTAACAATTCTGTCTTCAGTAATAACTGGGTGATTAGCTGTATAAACATGAACATCTGGACCAAACATTGTATAATCACCAATTTCAATAGAATCTGGATCAAGAAATACAGCTCCTACATTAATAAAAACCCCTTTTCCAATTTTAATATTATATCCAAGATTACAAGAAACAGGAAGTAATATTTGAGAATCTTCACCAAATTCACCAAATATTTCATGAATAAGTTCTTCTCTTCTTTCTTGATTTGATGGAGGTGTATTATTTAATTCAAATAATAATTCAGCTGTCTTATCCCAATCTTCATCTGAAGGAAGGCCTAAATTATTAAGTGGCCCTAATATTAATTCATCTTTAGTATACATCATATTAATCTAAAATTTTTTACTTACCTCTTCAACTGCAAGTATAAGTGGATCTGTAACCATAGACACTGGAGGTGCATATGCAAATTCGACATTACTTAAATCAAAGCAAGTTAACCCTTCAGTTATTGCCAAAGTCATTGTATCAATTCTTTCAGCTACTCTTTCTTCTGCAATAATTTGACAACCAATAATAACTCCATTACTATCACAAATAACCTTAATATCCATTGGTTTAGCGTTAGGATAATAACGAGCACGAGTAAGTGCTTCAACCTTCTGTACAACAGGTTTAATATTATTTTGTTGAGCAAAACTAGTAGTATAACCAACAGCACCAAATTCTAAATTACCTATTTTAGAAACCATAGCATTTAAAACTGGATTAAAATTAGATTTTCTACCTACAATAGATCTAGCTAATGTTTTTGATTGTCTAACAGCTGTTGTTCCTAAATGAGAAATTGTATTAGAACCTAGAATTAAGTCTTTAGATTCAACACAGTCCCCTAGTGCATATATATCTGGAACTGATGTTTCCATCTTTTCATTAACAACAATAGCCCATCTTCCAACATCACAACCTGCCATTTTTGCTAAATCAAGTTCTGGCTTAACACCAGTAGCTAAAATAATCATATCAGTTTCTATAGATGTTCCATCACCAAAATAAGCAGTTTCTACTTTACCATCACCTTCTAAAGAGGTTATTGGTTGACCTAAAAGAACTTTAATTCCTTCTTTTTCTAAATATTCTTTTAAGATATCTGCCATATCTTTATCAAATGAACGAGGAACAACTTGAGGTAACATCTCTGTAATTGTAACATCTAATCCTAATTGAACTAGCGCATAAGCAATTTCAATACCAATCAAACCAGCACCAGTAATAAGTGCAGATTTACAGTTTTTAGCCCATTCTTGAACTTTAACACCATCAGCAATATTCCTTATAGAAAATACACCATCTAATTCAACACCATCCATTGGTGGAACAAATGGATTTCCTCCAGTAGCTAAAACAAGTTTATCATAACTCATTTTCTTAACAGAACCATCTTTAATATAAGAAATAGTTTTTTTATCACTATCAACTTCAGTTACTTCTGTTTCAGTAATAACATCAATATTTTTTTCTTTATAATCATCAGGAGTTCTCATAATAATATCATCAAATGAATCAATTTTTCCTGCAAGTACATAAGGAATAGCGCATGGAGAATAAGCTACATTAACATCACGAGTTAAAACAGTTATTTCAATATTTTTATCAATCTTTCGAAGGTTGGAAGCTGTAGAAATACCACCTGCTCCTCCACCTACAATAACAACTTTCATAATTACATTACCTTATAATTTTTATTAAATTTAATATTATATTTATACATCATTATATATATTGCTACTAATATAAAAAAGTATATTTAAATATAATTAGTATTATGAGGTCTTTTATTATGAAAAAAATAGATTTTGATTTAGAATCAAACAGTTTTACTAATTTTTTATCAGCAAGACACAGTATGACTGCTAGGGTTAATGTGGAAAAAACCTATAAATATTCAAAAGATAATGGTTATTCCTTTTTCATAATATCATTAGGTTGTATATTAAAAGCAGCTAATAAGGTTCCTGAATTTAAAAGAAGAATTAT
>JABUVA010000017.1:128972-130129 GCA_021442885.1 Methanobrevibacter sp.
TTCATATATGAAATGGATCAAATAGACAATGAAAACATTATTAATTGTTCATGTATTCCTTGGGTTGATTTTGATTCTTTTACAAACTGTGTTTTTAATGGACAGCAAATAATGCCATTATTAACTTGGGGGAAAATGAATGATGATTATGAAATGCCAGTTTCAACTACTGTTAGCCATATTTTTGTTTATGGTCTTGAATTTGGATATTTCTATAAATATTTACAACAATCCTTTGACAATCCTCAAGAAATGATACAAGAATAACCTAATTCATTAATTATTTCTTGTAAATATTTTTTTTTAAAAACAAAACGTCTATTTCTAGCTAATCTATTATTATTTGGAGATTCTGATTTACCTTCTCTTAAAGCAGCTCCAAGATACTTTGTATCTCCTTCACTAATTAAATGAGCATTACCACAATCAATCATATTTTTTATATAATCATAGTCTTGTTTTAAAATATCTAAATCATCATCTAAATGATATATTTCAATATCTGTAATAATATTATTAAAATACCAGAAAATTAGAAGTTTATTAAAAACTATTAAATCATAAAAGCTAATTAAATCCATATAATTAATATCTGCTAAAAATAATTTGCTTTTAGGAAATCTTTTTCCACAACCTTTAATTCCATATTCTAAAATAGCTATTTTAACATTGCTATCGCTAATATTTAATTGATTTTTAATAGTTTTATCATAAGGTTTATTTAAATTTTTTAAATCTAAATTTATTAGATTTTCTACTTGTTTATACATAAAAAAATAAGAAAAAGGTGTTTAATCAAATTTAACACCAGTTATTCTGAAACCACCATAATGAGATTTATATTTAATATTTAATCCAATTAACAGTGGAGTAATAGATTCAATTAAATGTGCTTTTTCAAGCCCACCAACATCAATTGCTCTTAAATCTGGGATTTTTTCAATAATATCTGTAGCTATTTTTTTAGCTTCCATATCATCACCACAGATTAAACAGTCACAATCAATAGGTTCTGGAATATTAGATAAATGAGAGTTACTAATATTACTGAATGCTACAACAACATGAGCTCCTTCTTCTTCTAAAAGATGTGCAGTTCTCTCAGCAGCAGATCCTGGAGATACATGTAATAATGATGAAACATTACCACCAATAGC
>JABUVA010000018.1:0-2234 GCA_021442885.1 Methanobrevibacter sp.
AATTATATGTTAAAAAATTTTATAAAAATCTAAACAATAGCTATAAATAACCTTAAAAAAATTATTTAATAAAATACATATATGACAAGATAAAAAAAATAATAACATATTATATAATAAATTGAGGTTTTAAAATTGGCAGTATGTTTACCTGATACTCAAGATGACTCCCCTGAAATAGCTATAAGTTTAACTAGGGTAGGGGTTACTGGAGTTAAGAAATTATTACAATTAGAAAGGAAAGATAAACGACCTATAATCCTTGTTCCTACTTTTGATGCATTTGTAGATTTACCAAATGATCAAAAAGGAGTACACATGTCTAGAAGTCCTGAAGCTATTAGCGAAGTTCTAGAAAGTGTTACAACTGACAAATCAATGGAAGTAGAATACATTTGTGCTGAAATAGTAAATACAATGATGAAAAAGCACGAATATGCAAAACGTGTAGAAATCTCTATGGTTACAGACTACATGTTTATGAAAGAATCTCCTGTTACTAAAAACAAAACACAAGAAACAGCTAAATTATTAGCTAAAGCTGTTGGAATTAGAGAAGATGGAGAAATTAAAATAAGGAAAAGTGTTGGGGTAGAACTAATTGGAATGACAGTTTGCCCTTGTGCTCAAGAATCTGTAAAAGAATCTAATAAAACAGAATTACTTAAGTTTTTAGATGAGGAAACTGTTGAAAAGGTTTTAGATACCGTAACCTTCGCATCCCACAACCAAAGAGGAATTGGAACACTATTAATAGAGGTTCCTGAAAATAAAGAAGTTAAAGGAAAAGACATCATAGATATTCTTGAAGCCTCTATGAGTTCACCTGTTTGTGAATTATTAAAAAGACCTGATGAAAATGCAACAGTTTTAAATGCACATTCAAATCCAGTATTTGTAGAAGATTGTGTTAGAAATATGATAGAAAGTGTAGCTAAAAAATATGTTGATTTCCCAGATGATACACTAATTACTGCACGCCAAGAAAACGAAGAAAGTATACATAGACATAATGCTTTTGCTGAGAAAATAACAACTCTTGGAGAACTTAAAGAAGAACTTAACATTCAATAAGTGGTATTTATGAAAAACCGATTATATGAAGTAGGCGGACAAGTGATGGGTTTTTTTAAAGCCTTTAAAGGATCCAGGCCAGCTATTGATAATAACAAAATTTTAATTGTAAGAGGAAAATCTAGAGCAGTAATTCCTATTGATGATTTCGATAAAAAATTAAAAGAAGTAGGAGAAGTAATTGGTGCAAAAGAGGTTACTAACTCTGAAAGAATAGCTGAAATTTTAGAACTTGGAGATAAACAAATACAAAGTACAGAAGAAACAACAGGTGTTGTTGATAGTTCTGGTTTTATGAAAACAAAACAAGAATTAGAAGCAATGGGACTTGTTGTAGCTTATAAAGTTTATGAAGCTCCAGGATGTAATGTTATAATAGCTATTTGGGAGGATAAAAATGAAATTCCTCCATTATATGTAGAAGTTACTATTTCTAAAACTGAGGGATAATTAATGAAATATAATAAAAAAGAGCTTGTTTCCTTTCTTGAAGCAGAGAAAGGAGATTTAATATCTCTTTTTAGTAAAATCCCTTTAGATGATGAATTTATTACTTATTCTAAAAATGTCTTTATTCCATTAACCAAAATATGTAAAAATGATTGTGGTTACTGTAATTTTAAAAGAACACCTGAAGATGATGATGTTATTATTTTAAAAACAAAAGAAGAAGTTTTAAAAGAACTTAAAATATCAGAACAATATGGGTGTAAAGAAGCATTATTTACATATGGTGAAGATGCAGATGAAGAAGAAGTTGTACTTGAACGTTTAAAAGAATTAGGCTACGACAATATGACTGATTACGTTGTAGACATATGCCGTATGACTTTAAATGAAACAACACTCCTACCACATAGTAATGGTGGAAATTATAGCTATGAAGATTTAAAAAAATTAAAAGAAGTAAATGCATCTATGGGAATGATGCTTGAGAACTCTTCACCACGTTTAATGGAGCTTCCAGCACATGAGAAAAGTCCTGGAAAAGATCCTAAACGTAGACTCGAAACAATAGCTAATGCAGGAAAACTTAAAATACCTTACACAACAGGAATTCTAATAGGTATTGGAGAGACAAAAGAAGAGATTGTTGATTCTTTAATAGCTATACGTGAGCTTTATGATAAATATGGTCATATCCAGGAAGTGATTATTCA
>JABUVA010000018.1:2282-11289 GCA_021442885.1 Methanobrevibacter sp.
AGTTTATTTGATATGATGAAAGCTGTTCTTGTTGGTAAACTAATATTTGCTGATACTCCTGTTTCTATTCAAATACCACCTAATTTAAATTATGATACTGCCCAAGTATTTCTAATATGTGGTGCTGATGACTGGGGTGGTGTATCACCTGTTTCAATTGATTATGTAAACCCTACATCTCCATGGCCTACATTAGATGAACTTAAAAAAATAACAGAAAATTCTGGATATAAATTAAAAGAAAGATTATGTATTTATGATGATTATATTAATTCACAATGGTTAAATGATGAGTTATTAAAAAAAGCTCTTAATCTAGCTGAGCATCTATAACAACATGCATTACACCTGGTGAATATCTTTTTATTTTTTCTATATTTAACAATTCAACATTACGGTCTTTAGCAGCTTCTTTTATTCTATTTAAAGGTCTTGTTTCAATTAATTTATCTGGAACTGTTTCATGGTAATGTAGGATTCCATTTTTATTTAAAGAATTAATAGCTACATCTAGAAAATGATGTGTTGTTTTAACATAACCCATAATAATCCTATCACCATTATAATTAGGGACAATTTCTCTATTATCGCCTAAAATTGGTTTAATATTATTGATTTTATTTAGCTTAATATTTTCTTTAAGATAATAAAAAGAATTAGGATTGATTTCAGTTGATATAACTTTACTTACATTACTAAATTTAGCTATTGGGATTGAAAAATAACCAATTCCCGCAAACATATCTATAACTGTTTCATTTTCCTTTGCCAAATTAGCTATTCTTATTCTTTCATTATTATTACCTTTAGACCACATTATTTTAGCTAAATCAAGTTTAAAAAAGCATTTATTTTCCTTGTTAATAGTTTCAGTTTCAGATCCATATAAAAGCTCAATATCAGGTTCTCTTTTCTCACCTTTGATTTGGTTAATTTTTATTATGGTTTTAACATTGTGTTTTTGAGCCAATAACTTAAAATTAGTATTATCGTCCTTTTTATCTAATACTAAAATATCTCCAATTTTTTTCCATTTCATTATATCTTAACCTTTCCATTATCCAATTATTTAATATATAAGTTTAATTATTTAATAGATTTTTTACAAAATACTTAGAAAATAATAAAGTAACCAAAAGTTATATATATTCGAATGGTTAATATAATAGTAGTTAGTTTAATACTAATTGTTGATTCTGATTTTATAAATATTTTATAAAAGACATATTTATGATTTATTATTATAACCTATGAAGTAGTTGAAATAAGATTAAATTTTAAATACTTATATGAGGTGTTGAAATGAAAGATAAAATAGTAGAAGGTACAACAACTGTCGGAATTACATGTGAAGATGGTATTGTATTTGCAAGTGAAAGAAGAGCAAGTATGGGAAACCTTGTTGCACATAAAGTTGCTGAGAAAATATTCAAAATAAATGATCATATAGTAACAACTATAGCTGGTTCAGTAGGAGATGCACAAAGTTTAATGAAAATTATAGATGCTGAAATATCATTATTTGAAATGAGAAATGGTGAAAAAATTTCAGTAAAAGCTGCTGCATCACTTACAGCTAATATTTTACGCTCCGGACCAATGTATGTTCAAACATTACTTGGTGGAGTAGATGAAAGTGGACCTTCTTTATACTCTCTTGATCCAGCAGGAGGAATGATTAAAGATACCTTCATATCAACTGGTTCCGGTTCTATTGTAGCATACGGAGTATTAGAAGACAGATTTGAAGAAGGTCTTAAAGTGGACGAAGGATTGGAAATAGCTATAAGAGCTATCAAAGCAGCATCTGAACGTGACACATATTCTGGAAATGGATATCTTGTTGCTAAAGTTGATAAAAATGGCTTTGAAATGTTAGATGATGAAAAGGTTAATAAAATATTAGAAAAAATTTAAAACTAATTTTTCATAACTAACTATTTTTTTATATTTCCGTGTAAAAAGTGTTATGAATAAACTGATTATAGCTATAAGCTTTCATAACAACTATTTTTACACATAACTTTTTTTTAAAAAGGGAATCGTATGACTTCAGAGAGCTTAAATAAGATTAAAAAAACAATTGTGGGTAACTTGCCGAAAGATGCTAAAGTAAGTAAAGTAGAATACGAAGGTCCGGCTGTAGTTGCTTACACTAAAAATCCTCAGATTATAACCGAAAATGGGGATACTATAAGAAAATTAGCAAAAGACTTGAGAAAACGTATTATAATTCGTTCTGATAAATCTGTTTTAATGGATCCTGAAAAAACCATTGATAAGGTTATTGAGATTGTTCCAGAAGGGGCAGAAATTACAGATATTTACTTTGATACAGTTACACGTGAAGTGGTTATAACAGCTAAAAAACCAGGACTTGTAATTGGAAAATATGGTGTAACATCTAGAAATATTGTTAAAAATACTGGGTGGGCTCCTAAAATCTTGAGAACACCACCTATTAGTTCTGAAATTATTGGAAAAATAAGAAATACATTAAAAAACAATACTAAAGAACGTAAAAAATTACTTCAAAATTTAGGACAAAAAATCCACCAAGATAGTAGATATCCTAATGATTGGGCTCGTGTTTCATCTATGGGAGGATTTAAAGAAGTAGGTCGTTCTTCAATGCTTTTACAAACACCAAACAGTCGTGTTTTACTTGATTGTGGTGTTAATGTAGCTGCTAATGATAATAGAAATGCATTTCCATATTTAAACATACCTGAATTCTCTATTGAAGATTTAGATGCTGTTATTATTTCACATGCACATCTTGATCATTGTGGATTTGTTCCATATCTTTACCATTATGGTTATGAGGGTCCTATTTACTGTACTACTCCTACAAGAGATTTAATGACACTTCTACAATTAGATCATATTGATATAGCTCATAGAGAAGATAATCCTTTACCTTTTAATAGAAAACATGTACAACAATCTATTAAAAATACAATTACTCTTGATTATGGTGAAGTAACAGATATTTCACCAGATATTAGATTAACATTACATAATGCAGGACATATTTTAGGTTCAGCAATGTCCCATATGCACATTGGTGATGGTGCTCATAACCTTGTTTATACTGGTGACTTTAAATATGAAAGAAGTAGATTGCTTGAACCTGCAACAATAAGATTCCCACGTTCTGAAACTGTAATTATGGAAAGTACATATGGTGGAAGAGAAGATGTACAACCATCAAGAAATTCTGCTGAAAAAGAAATGATGAAAACTATTTATAAAACTTTAAAACGTGGCGGAAAAGTTTTAGTCCCAGTATTTGCTGTAGGAAGAGCACAAGAACTTATGGTAGTACTTGAAGAATACATGAGACATGGAATGATAGATGAAGTGCCAATATACATTGATGGAATGATTTGGGAGGCAACTGCAATACACACTGCAAGACCAGAATACTTAAGTAAAGATTTAAGAGACCAAATTTTCCATATGGGAAGAAATCCATTTATGTCTGAAATGTTTAAAAAAGTACAAAATCGCGAACAAAGAAAAGACATTGTTGAAAGTAAAGAACCTGCAATTATTCTTTCAACCTCTGGTATGTTAACTGGAGGAAACTCTGTTGAATACTTAAAATGGTTATGTGAAGACGACAGAAACACATTAATATTTGTAGGATACCAATCAGAAGGTTCACTTGGTAGAAGAATCCAAAAAGGATGGAAAGAAGTCCCACTTGAAGACGAAGGTAAGACAAGAGTGTTCAAAATTAAAATGCAAATTAAAACAATTAATGGATTTAGTGGACACTCCAACAGACGTCAATTAATGGAATACGTGAAAAGATTAAACCCAAGACCGGATTTAATTTTAACATGTCACGGAGACCCATATAAAGCCGTGGACCTTGCATCAAGCGTCCATAGAAGTTATAAAATTGACACAAAAACTCCAATGAACTTAGACAGTGTTAGAATACAATAATTAAAAAAATAACTATTAAATAATATTTAAGACAAAATAATAAATGAAAAAAAATCTTTAAAAATTTTAATAATAATAGGTGTTCTTTATGGTTACATATTCAGAATCTGGTGTTGATATAGACCTTGAAGCTGTTACAGTAGGCAAACTTGCATCAAAACTCAAATCAACCCTAAAATATAGAGACATAATGACAAATAGTGGCCACTATGCTGCTTTAGTAAGATTAGGTGATAAAGCAATAGCTATGAGTACAGATGGTGTAGGTAGTAAAATTTTAATAGCTGAAATGATGGATAAATACGATACTGTAGGAATAGACTGTATAGCTATGGTTGTTAATGATATAATCTGCATAGGTGCAGAACCAATAGCTCTTGTTGATTATCTTGCAGTTGAAAAACCAAATCCAGAAATGGCTGAAGAAATAGCTGAAGGACTTGTTAAAGGAGCACATGAATCTAAAATAGCTATTATAGGTGGAGAAACCGCATCACTTCCAGGAATTATTGAAAATTTCGATCTTGCTGGAACAGGTATTGGTTTTGTAGATGTTGACAAAATCATAACTGGTGAAGATATTGAACCTGGAAATGTTTTAATTGGCCTTAACAGTAATGGAATTCATAGTAATGGATATAGTTTAGCTAGAAAAGCTATTTTTGAAGATGCTGGATTAACAATAAATGATAAGATGCCTAATTCTGATAAAACCATAGGTGAAGAATTACTTAAACCAACAAGATTATATGTAGAACCTATTGTTAAATTATTTAAAGAAGACTGTAAAATCAATGGTTTAGCCCATATTACTGGAGGTGGATTTACAAATCTTAGACGCCTTAAAAAAGGTGTTGGATATGATATTAATAATCTACCAGAAGTTCCTGAAATATTTAAATTAATATACAATCAAGATGTACCTTTAGAAGAAATGTACAGAGTATTTAATATGGGAATTGGATTTGTTGTAATAGCTGATGAATCAGAAGCAAGTAAAATAATGGAAATCATAAAACCTTACTGTGATTGTCAAATAATAGGGAAAGCTACTTCAGATGAAGTTATTAAAGTAAAAACCTTTGATGGAAATGAAATTGAATATTAGGAGGGAAATATATGAAAATAACAAAGGAAAATGAAATAGCACTTGTAAAAGAAATTTTAACAAAATTAGGGGCAAGTAAACAAGATAGCGAACTTGTTGCAGAAGCAACTGTTGATGCTGATGCAAAAGGATTTACATCACACGGACTTGGAAGATTTCCACAGTACATAAATGCAATTGAACACAAAACTATTAATTTAGATGATGACATTACAATTGAAAAAGAAACACCTGCAATTGCATTAATAAATGGTAATAGTGGATTTGGTCAAGCAGTATCTTCTAAAGCTATGAAACTAGCTGTTGAAAAAGCAAAAGATGTTGGAATTGGTTGTGTTGGAGTTCACAATTCAAACCACTTTGGTGTAACAGGATTTTATTCAGATTTAGCTATTAAAGAAGGTTGTATTGGCCTTGTAATTGCAAATACCGAACCAGCTATTGCACCTATTGGATCTAAAAATAAACTTCTTGGAACAAATCCTCTAGCTATTGGAGTTCCATCAGATACATATATTTCAATGGATATGGCAACTTCTGCAACAGCTCGTGGAAAAATTTTAGAGTGTAAAAGAAAAGGTATTGAAATACCTGATGGATGGGCTTTAGATAAAGATGGAAACCCAACAAATGACCCTGAAGCAGCTCTTGAAGGTTCAATTTTACCATTTGGTGGAGTTAAAGGTTATGTACTTGCATTTATGATTGAAGTATTAACAGGACCATTAGTAAATGCATCTTGGGGATTAGGAGTTACTGGAACTGTTGATACCACCAAAGATTGTACAAAAGGAGATTTATATGTAGCTATTGATCCTTCTAAATTTGTAAGTATGGATCAGTTTAAAGAAGAAACAGAAGCATTCTGTAGTGAAGTAAGAGAATCTGGAGATACTTTTATTCCAGGAGATTTAGAAGTTAAAAAAATAGCTGATGCTGAAGAGAATGGAATTTCTATTGATGAAAACTTATATAAACAGTTAAAAGAAATTTGTTCTAACTTAAATGTTGACCTTGATAAATATTTAGAAGAATAAAATTATTCTTCTTTACTCTTTTTTTTATATTTTGCATAAAATCCATCTGTATCTGCATATATTGCATAAAAACCAAATTTTTCTGCTTGCTTAATGGATTTTTTAATATATTGCCTACCCCATGCAGTAATAGCTTTTGCACATTCAAATGAATACCATCTAAACCTTGGAAATCCATAGATACCATACATTGTATTTGCTAATCTTTTAATTGCTTGTTGTTGTACATCTAATGTTCTTTTTTCAATTGGATCTGTGCTTTCTTTCATTTCACGTTTTATTCTAAATCTTTCATTGAGAATTTTAGCTATAACTGAAGGAATAAATCCTGTAGGCTCTTTTTTAAATTTAAAGTCGTGTTCTGGTGATACATTATAATCATCAATATTATCTACTTCTCCAAATTCTAAAACATCTGGTGATATGTTTTTTGAGATAATAATACTTGGGTATAGGCTTCTAAAGTCGAATTGAACTAGGTTTTCATGTAAACCTATCTCTGGTTCTCTTACATATCCTCCTGCATTGTTATCTGCTGTCATTCTATCTGTAAAATTAGCACTTGATTTATTTGGAATAACTTCATTATCAAAGTAGGCTTCTTTTACTAAAAACCATTCTGCTTGTTGACCTGTTGCCATACGACTTAAATCAAATAATGGTTGACCTACTATGCGGGTTAGCTCTAGGTTTAAAGGAAGTGTTTGTTCTGCTATTTCTAAAGTAGCTACTACATCATCTAATGAATAGTCAAATAGTAAGTCTAGTTTTTCATTATCACTATCCCAGTATTGCCATATTTTTTCACCTGGAACATCAATTTTTTCAATTCCAAAGAGTTCTTCATAAACACGTTCTAAAGTATATCTCTCTAAACTCATATAACGCCTCATTACAAGGTAGAGATCAACATGAATTAGTCCTTTAATTGAAGCTGCATTTGCATATCCACGACGTATGAATTTAACTGTTGAATTATCCATACCTATATCTACATCAACATCTAATATTTTTGCTCTTTCTTTAAGATATGGGAAGTCAAAGTTATCAGAATTATACCCAACAATAATATCAACATTATTCTCATTAATCAAATCAACAAATGTCTGAATCATTTCCTTTTCACTTCCAACCTTTTGGACAAAATCATTATCAACAGTTTTATTTTTAGTAGAGATGACCTTTTTAATACCAAAATTACTAGATACACCAATCATTATAATTTCATCTACTTCAGAATTAGGCATTCCCCTAGGATTTCTAACTTCTAAATCAAAACTAAGAATTCTAAAATCAGAAACAATGTCATTAACTAAAACAGGAGGTTTAGAAAGTTTAATAATTTCAAGGCCTAACTCATCAGCATTTAAACTACCAAAAGTGTCTAATGGTTCTCCCATAATCTTTACTCTAGTCATTGGAATAACATTTTTATCAATTAAATACCTTCTATAAAATGGAATATCAAATTCTCGAATCTCAGCAACTTGGGAAAGATTTCTAAGAGTATCCCTATATTTAGCTAAAGATTGAGGGTGTTTAAAAGTTAATTTAAGAAAATCTGTTTCAACTTGAAAATCTTTTTTAACCATCGGCTCTATTTCAACATCTGAAATCTCCTCTCTAATTGCCTTTTCACAATCCTCAAGAGAACCAACAGGAAGAACATATAAATAAGGTTTAAAAGAATCATCAATTAAAACAATATTATTCTCCTTTTCTTTAGCAAAAAGACGAATAATAGGTTTTTCATCTTCAGTAATATAATCAATATCTAAAATAACCACATCTCTTTCCATTTTACTCCACCTGTTTTAACTTTTCTTTTTTATAGCTAACAAGAACAGCATAAGTAATTCCTAAAATTAAAGGCCCTACAATAAAACCAACAATACCATAAACTAAAGGACCTGCTAAAAATCCAATTAATAAAATTAAAGGAGGAATATCGGCATAATGACTACATAAAGCCGGCCTTATGTACATATCACATGTACTTAATCCAAAACCAAATAAAAGAACAATAATAAGCCTAAGATAGTTACCTGAAATAAAATCAAAAATAGCTAAAACCCAATAAATTGGCCAAGGACCAATAATTGGAATTAACTGACAAATACCTGTTAAAATTCCTAAAAACACACCATAAGGATATCCTAAAAGAGAATAACCAATAGCACCAAAAATACCAATAATTAAAGCAGTTATAAAATGACCATAAAATATACTGTTTAAAACATCACCAACTTCTTTAGTAGTATTTTTGAAAAATCTTTTATGTTTATCTGGAACCAATTCCTCAACAAAGTTATATGCCTTATGACCATCTCTTACAAAGTAATAAATAGAACAAACAAGGACAAAAATCTGAATAATAACTGTAGGTAGAGCTTTAATTATTTTAATTCCATAATCAACAACATAAGTTCCAATTTCGCCTAAAAAATCATTAACATAATTAACAGCAGATCCAGAATCACCAATAGGCAAATAAGATGCAATAAGCGCAGAAGTCTGATTTAAATTAGTAAATGAAACACCAGGATTTGCAGATAAAAAGTCAAAAGCAACCCCAACAATAACATACAACATATAAGCAATTATGAGAATTAAAGGAACAACAACAACAATAATGGCCAGTACAATAGAAAGTGGAAAGAATTTCACTTTATTTTGAATCTTAGACACTAAAGGCTTAATTAAAAAAGCCAAAATAGCTCCAAGAATAACCATATCTAAAACAGGCACCATTATACCTAAAGATAATACCAATAATAGTATGATAAGTAAAACTGGAAATGTTATATATTCTCTTATAGGTCTCTCCATTATATCACAATCTAAAGTTTAACACCAGAAGCATCACGTTTATATTTACCAAATTCATCAATTTTAGCTATATTCT
>JABUVA010000019.1:0-4232 GCA_021442885.1 Methanobrevibacter sp.
TGTGTGTTTTGTTTTGTGTACTATGGTTTTTTCTATGGGAATTACATTTCGCTGCAAGCCAATTCATATTTAAATTTCCATTTTTCATTTCATTACTTTTATATATGATTTTTTACAAATTTTTCAGTGTCATATCATTATTTAAATGACCAATGCCTACGGTCCTTCTATGAGGAAGGTTTTTGCTGTCTATGATTAGAAGAAACCCAGCATTGGATAGGCCGCCCGTTTCGAGGGTTGCTCGAGGAGGAAAGGGTAATCTACCTATGATTCAAGAGAGTTAGTATACGGGCGAAATTTAATTATTATTTATTTCCCTACTCTAATGTATTATTGCAATTTTCATTTTATAGTTTTAAAATTAGTTTTATATCATGTAATATATTTGTATAGCTAAAAATTATTACTTTTAATTAGGATAGCTGTTTTGTTTTTTTTAATAGATATTATAAATCTTAATTGTATTTTAAGTAATTAGTTTATAAATATTCATGTGAAAAATAGGATGTTAAACAATTAAATAATATTTATTTATACTTAATTCCTACAATTAATAGATATATAGCTAAAATTACACTAAATACGAATCCTATTACTCCAAATATTGAGATATCAAATACTTCAGGTCCTGCACGGGAGAAGATTGCTAGTGAAGAACCTATTAGTAATGCTGCAAGAACTATTGCAACGGATAATTGATATAACATTTTTTCTATTCCAAGAACTCTTATGTTAATTGTTATTTCTCCGTTTTCTACTTTTTCAAACAATTCATCAATTCTTGTTGGTAGATTTTTAGCTAAATGTTCTATTTCCAATAAATAGTTTTGACTGCTTTTTATTAGTCTTTTTGGATTATACTGATGGACAAATATTCTAAAGCTAAATTTTTCAAGTTCTTCTGCTATATTTAAATCTGGATCTAATCTTTGTCCAGATTCTTCAATTAGAGTTACTCCTCTACCTATCATAACAAATTCTCTTGGTAATATTACACCATGTTTCATCATTACCTGAATGAGGTCTTCTAGTACTCCATTCATCTTCTTTAAATCTGCACCATAATATCTGTTCATTAATTGATTAACATCATCTTTTATTATTGGGTCTTCTTTTTGGTCTTTATCGATTATTTCCATATAAAAAAGTTGATTTAATATGTGTTCTGCATTACCATCTTTTAGTAATAACATTAGGGATGCTAGATTCTTCTTGAAAGTTTCATCAAGGGTTCCCATCATTCCTTCATCAATGTAACATATCACATTGTTTTTCATTATCATTATGTTTGATGGGTGAGGGTCTGCGTGGAAAAATCCATCTATAAATATTTGTTTTAAATATGAGGATACTCCCCTTCTTGCAATTAATTTTTTATCATATTCTAAATCGTCTCTATCAAATATTTTACTTACTTCTACTCCTTTTACTAATTCCATTGTGATTATTTTTTTTCCACAGTAATCATCATAGGTTTGGGGTATATGAATGTAATCTACATGCCTAAAATTGTATGCTAGGTGTTTCATGTTCATTAATTCATTTTCGTAGTTTATTTCTTCCATTATTGAATGTTTAAATTCATAAATGATAGCAGGTATATTAAATGATCTTGTTTGTTGAAAATGTTTGTCCATTTTTTTTCCGAGAAACTCCATTATCTCTAAATCTGTTTCAATTACTTTTTTTATGTTTGGTTTTTGTACTTTAACTGCAACTTTTTCATCATTTTCTATTAGTACTGCTTCATAAACTTGTCCTATTGATGCAGAACCTATGGGGGTTTCATTAAAATCTTTATAAACTTCATCTAGTGGTTTTCCTAGTTCTTTTTCTATTACTTCTTTTATTTCAGGAAAAGGAGTTGCAGGAGTATCATCTCTTAATTTTTGTAGTTCTTTAGCAATTTCCAATCCAACTAAATCTGGACGGGTACTTAGCATTTGACCTAATTTAATATAAGCAGGACCTAATTCTTCTAGTACTTTCCTAAGTCTTATTGATACTGAGTTATCGCTTTTTGATTCTTTAATTTTGCGATTTCTCATAAAAGGAAATTTTTTAAGAAATGTATTTTGTTCTATTACATATCCAAAATCATTTTTTTTAAGGACAGTATATATTTTATTTAATCTTATTAAAGATTCATTTCTAGAACTAGGTTTTACTTTCATAAAGAAAATTTGGTTTGCGTAGTATTTAAAATTTTTCTAAAATCCTACCATAGACTTTTTTTAGATTATCATCAGATTTTTCATATATTCTTTTCAATATTAATTCTGGAGTACTGCTTGCAAGAAAATTCATTTTTGGTGTTCTATCTACTATTAAGTTATTATTTTCATCAAGACCTTTTGCTTCTATTCCATCTACTCTTATATTTGTATAATTCATTAGTTCTTGAGCCATATGTGTTACTATTACTCCGTATGAATCAGATTCTTTTATCATATCTATAAATGTTGAAATAATTTTTACTGCTGCTTCTAGTTCTGTTATTCCTTCAAGTTCATCTAAAAGCACTAATTTTTGTGTTTTTGTTGTTACAATTGGTATAAACACATTTAAAAATGATTCAAATGCTCCTGCATCTAGTGAACGTTTTTTAGAAAAGTGATATATTTCATCTAATAGCTTGACTTCTGCATAATCTGCGCTTACTGGAAGTCCTATTTGTGCCATTATTTGGATTTGTGTTAGTGTTTCTAGTAAGGTTGTTTTTCCTCCACTGTTTGCTCCTGTTAGTAGAGCAACATTTTCATTTTCTGTTAATTTATAATTTACTTTTTGGATTCCAGGTTCTCCTTTTTTATCTGAGAGTTCTAGATGTAATGCACCTTCTAGATTGATTTCTTTTGTAAAAATTGGTGCGGTTAGTTGGTATTCGTGGGCAAAACTACCTAATGTGAATTCATAATCAAATTTGATTGTTTCTTCAATTTCTTTTATTGCTTGTTCTTTTATTGCATTTAATTGGATAGCTGCATTTTGTTTTATATCAAATATGTTGTTTTCTTTTTTTGATGTTTGTTCTAAGGTTATTCTTTCGATTTCACTTTCGTCTATTTCCATTGGGTATTTTTTTATGTATGGATCAAAGTCAAATCCGGTTTCTTCTTTTAGAATAGCTTTCCTTTTATTTATAATTTCATCAAATATTTTTTCTATTTTTGGTGGGAAGTTATTGTTTAATAAGTTTAATATTTCATCTCCTTCTAGATCAATTTTTTTTATCGCTTCTTCTAGTTCTTCATCCATCTCATTTTTAAGTGAATGAACTATTTTTTCAATATCTACTTCTCTTTTATCGATTTTTTTTATTTCTTCTAGAATTGGGAATATATCTCCAAGTACTGTTTCTTTATTTCGTATCTTTTGAATTTCAAATACTTTTTTAAATAAATCTTCATTTGTTGTAAAGAAGTTTATAATTTTTTCAGGTACCATTTCGTAGTCTTCATCATTAATACTTATCATTACAAGATTGGGGACTCCGTCAATGTCTAAAAATCCTTCGCTAAAAATGTAAAATATCAAATCATAGTTTAATAGCTCTCCGCTCATCATTGTCATTTCATTGGCGGTTAAAATTGGATAGTATTGGTTTAGACCTAAATCTGTAAGATATGAGTTATCTTCATCTTTTTCTACAAGTATTACTTTACTTGCGTCGTAAACTGGTTTTGCTTCTTCGATTTCTTTTAGATTTTTCATTAATCCTCTTAATTTAACTATTGGAAGTTTGGATATGTTTTCTTTTGCATTCATTGAGAATTCTAATTGTTCCATTATTGTTTTTTCATCTTTAGAGGGTGTTAATAATAAAACTTTATTTTTTGAATAGTTTGTATTGGAATATGCTAGTATTTTATTTAGGATATCGTCGTATATTTCCATTGCTCTATCACTTTTTATAAAATCGGATGCAGACTTGTTTTTCAATTCTTTTATAATTTCTGCTGCTTTTTTTGAGCTTACTCCATCAATTTTTGCGATTTGATCAATATCTTCATTTTCAACAATTTTTAGGAGATTTTCTTCTCCTCCTAAATTTTGAATTATTTTTTCTGACATTTTATCTCCGATTCCTTTTATGTTTTGTAATATCATTATATCCCATCCATTTTTTTTACACCCTTATTCTCGTTAGTTATTTTGTTTTATAATTTTATATAATAAACTAGTTAGAGAGCATTTGATTAATAATTACCATATTATTATTTACTCCCTAT
>JABUVA010000019.1:6344-9390 GCA_021442885.1 Methanobrevibacter sp.
TCTTCTATTTCTTCTTCTTTAATTAATGTGTTTACAGTAACATAAACTTTAACATTGTGTAGATGGGCTGTTTTTACTGCTTGTTCTATTTCATCTAATGTAAAATTGTTAGCATATTTTCGTGCACCATATTTTTTTCCAGATAAATAAACAGCACTAGCTCCAGCATTAATAGCTACTTTTAAATATTCAATTGATCCAACAGGTGCGAGTAATTCAGGTAATTTCATTTTTATTTTTCCTTTCTTTATCTTCGTGAAGTCTTCCTTCGATATAATTTCCTTTGTTAATATAAGAGTGGGATAAATCCATAATGTTGTATTTATATTTAGTTAACTCTTCATCATCTCTACCTTTAAGAGCATCGTTATAATATGATAAGATTTGTTTAGAGTAATTTTCATTTGAATATCTGCAGTCTACAATTAAACTATCAAGGCCAAGTGTTAGAATATCATTCATTTCTTCAATTAAGCATAAACAATCTTTATTTGCAATATGGCTATAGTTATTGTAGTCAAATGTAACTTTATATTTGAATTTTTTCCTTTTTTTATCTTCTAATATAGCATAATCATTGTTATTTGAAATTATAAAGTCTTTTCCATCATTTAAATTTGAAAAATCATCTTTACTAACAATCACTTCTAAGTTTCCATTAACTATCATTTCTAAATCAGTTTCTCTACATTCATTTTTCTTTATTAGTTCACGAATTTCTTCATTTGATAATTCCGGAGATAATATTAATCCATCAAAACCTGATTCAGCTAAACTTTTTACACAATAACTATTCCAAACATTTAAATTGTGATTTCCATATATTGGACAATCAAATAGGTTTTTAAGTCCTGGGAAGTCTCCCATTACAGATATTATTATTCCTTTATTTTCAAGATTTTTTACAATTTCTCTACATTTTTCAGCGTCTTTCTCTGTTAAAAATGTAGCTAAAACCCAAACAAGTTCACTTTGTGAGGTCATTAAAGCTGCTTTTTCGAGATATTTTTCAATATTTTCAAAATAGTCTTCTGGATTATTATATAGATAATTACCATCAAAATAAACTCTTTTAAAATCAAAACCAGATATTCCATTTAAAACATCTAAATCATCAACAAATACAGATAATTTCGGTTGTTTATTAATATTGGTGTTTTCGTATGAATTATATTCATCAACAAATTTGTGAAGTCTTTTACGTGTAGCTTTTACTGATTTTTTAGTTGGAGTGTAATGGTTAAGTAATAATTCTTCAGCCTTTTTAACAATTTCTCTTCTTATCTTATTTAGATTTCCCATAGTTATGAAAAGGTTTTTAGGCATATTGTTTACTTTAATTGATTCTATGTAAAATGGAGTTCCTCCTAGTTTAGATAGTTGTTTTTCCATTTTTTCTTCTGTTATTGGCTGGTTTTTAGCTTTTTCAAATAGTCCTGGGGCTTTGTATCTAAAATTAATTAATTCTCCATCAATATAAAATTCAACTTGTATAAATATTGTTAAATCTTCGTTCCAGGTAATTTTAAAGTTTAATCCATGTTTTTGCATAATTATTTCTTTTTTAAATCTTTTTAAATCATCATGGATAGATTTTCTATAACTTATAAATACTTCTGTTCCAACCTTAACATTTCTTGTTGTGTTAATTATTATTTTATCTTTATTTTGAGATATAATGTCTCCTAGATAGATTCCTTTAATTTTACCATTGTATTTAAATCCAATACCGTCTCCAAGCTCTAAAGGAATATAATTATCTTTATTTTTAACTTCAATTGTAACTTTAGTTCCATCAATATCTACAATATCTCCAATGTAAAGTCCTTCATGTCCAGATGCTTTTCTTCCAAGAACATCTCCAGGTTTATCTCCCATTAAATAGCCATTTGTGAATTTACGATTAAAAACAAGGTGTAAATTTTTATCATAATCTCCTTCAACTTCATCAATTATGTTTCTATAACTATCAACAATTGTTCCAACATAATCTCCAGATTTCATTCTTCCTTCAAGTTTTAGGGAAGTTACTCCAGCATCTGATATCTCTTTTATATGATTATAAGTAGCTAAATCACGTGTTGATAAAAGAAAACCATTTCCAATGTTATATCCTCTATATTTAAGTTTATATTCTCTTCTACATGGTTGTGCACATGCACCTCGATTTCCACTTCTACCACTGTTATATGATGAGATATAACAGTTTCCAGAAACAGAGTAGCAAAGTGCTCCATGACCGAAAGCTTCTAATTCCATAGCTATGTTATCTTTTTTAAGATCATGATTTATTTTTTTGATGTAATCAATATTAATTTCACGTGGAAGAACAACACGTTTTATATTATTTTGAGATGCCCATTTTATACTACTATAATTATTTATTGCCATTTGGGTAGAAGCATGAACTTCTAATTCTGGAATTAGCATTTTAAGGAGGTATGCTATTCCAAAATCCTGTACAATTACTGCATCTACTCCTATTTGGTATAATTTAAATAAATAATCCATAACATCAATTATTTCAAAGTTATTTACTAATGTGTTAACTGTAACATGAACTTTAACTTTGTTTAAATGTGCATATTGTATTGCTTTTTCCATTTCTTCTATTGTAAAATTTTTAGCAAATGCTCTAGCACCATATCGATTTCCTGCAATATAAACAGCATCGGCTCCAGCGTTTACTGCTATTAAAAATACTTCATAAGAGCCAGCTGGTGCTAATAATTCAGATAAAACCATTAATCACACCTTATATATTATTTGTTTTTTAACTTTAATAAAATTTTTAATCTTTAAAATTTAATATATGATTATGTATATAATTTTTGAAGGTATTGATGGTGCAGGTAAATCAACACAAATTGATTTAGTAAAAAAATGGCTAGAAGATAATGGTCTTAATGTTGAAACTGTTGTAGAACCTACAGACTCTGAAATTGGAGTTTTAATTCGTGAAATTCTTAAACGACCAGATGCATCTACAGATGAGATGCAAAAAACATTAGGTCTTCTTTTTGCTGCTGATAGAATGCTTTTAATG
>JABUVA010000019.1:9838-12449 GCA_021442885.1 Methanobrevibacter sp.
GTATGCTCTAATTTAATATCGAAATTTTCAAATGCATGTGCGAGCATTTGCTCTCCAACACCATTAGGTAAGCCCATTTCAAACTCTTGTTTGTCTTCCATGTTTATTCCTCCATATATTCTCTAACTGGAGCTAAATATTCAATTAAGAAATCTTTTATTCCATTTTTTAAATCCATTGGATGTAGTTCACCATTTGCAAAATCATTTAATAATTCTTCATGAGTAAGTTCTATATCCCCACCAAATTTTTCAGGTCTTTTTATAAGTAATTTTTCTTGATTTGGATATACGAAGGTTTCTGCAATTTCAATCATTGGATTATCTTCTATTTCTCCTTGTGGACAGTAACTTTTATTGATTTTTTTAGTAATTTCTTCAACAGAATCATCTATAGCTATAAAATTACCTTTACTTGATGACATTTTAGCATCTCCATCAAGACCATGTAAAAGTGGAGTGTGAATACATACAGGTACGTTTGCACCAAGTTTTTCAAGATTTTCACGTGCTAACATTTGTATTTTTCTTTGTTCCATTCCACCTAAGGCTATATCAACATCTAATGCATCCATATCCACTGTTTGCATAATTGGGTAAATTACACTAGCTACTTTTGGATTGTCATCATGACGACTTACTTGATCCATACTTCTTCTAGCTCTTTTTAAAGTGGTTAAGGTAGCTAGTTTGTAAACTTTATCAGAATAGCTTGGTTCTAATTGGAATGATGAGCCTAAAATAAAATCGGTGGTTTCATCTAATCCTAATGCTTTAAAACATTTCATATTGTATTCTGCTGTTTTCCTAATTTCATCAAGCTCTCCTTTTCCATTTAAATATGCATGATAATCAGCTAACAATATTTTAATTTTAAATCCTAAATTTTGTAGTGTTTTAAGCTTTTGAACAGTTACTGCATGTCCTAAATGAATTTTTCCAGAAGGTTCATAACCAGTATAAGCTATAGGTTGATCTTTTTCAAGAACATCTTTTAATTCAGCTGTGTCTATAACTTCTAGGGTTCCTTCTTCAATTTTTTGAATTTTTTCATCTATATTCATAGTTACCACTTTAATTTAATAAATAATAATAATCGTTAATTTTAATTATATCAACACTATCTCCAATATTTATATTACTATCTTCTTTAAGTTCTAAATCTACAACAGAGTAATCTGTGGGATCTAATATTTGTATAGTATTTGGAGTTTTTGAAATTACTTCTGTTTTTTCAATGTCTTTACTTTTTCTTATTACATCTAAATCTTCTGTATCTTTCCATGGAATTGTATGTCTCTTGTTAGTTTCAATGTCTCTTCCTATGACTCTATTTTTGCCAATGTCTTCTATTTGAAGTATTTTGTCTTGGTATTTTATAAAGTCTCCAACTTCAAATTCAGGGATTCTTACAGAAATCCAGATTCTATAAAGTCCTTTCCCAGTAGACTTATCTTCGCTAATTAAACGTGGAGATTCTTTTATAATTCCTCCAAATTTTTCTTTTAATGCATTAGCTACTTTTCTACCAGATTTTAAAGATCCAATGTAATAATCTCGTCCTTCTTTTAATTTTGCTATTTGAGGACAATAAGCTAATTTGTCTTTTTTATATTGATTATTTAGGGTTTTTTCTACAATTTCATCTGCCTTTTTATATTCTTCCTGATGAATTTCACGTTTATCTGCTCTAAATTGAATAACTGATTCATAATACCCTGATTGTATTTTACTACATGTAGGGCATGATGTCCTATTTATTTTAACATTAACATCATGTGTTTCTTCAATTTCGCTATCATAAACTTCACCTATAACATTTACTGTGCAGGTGTATGTTGAACCTTTAATTTGTTCTATTTCAAGGTCAATAATCTCATTTTCAACCTTGGGGTTAATTTTTATGTTTCTCTCTAATGCTCGATAAACTATTTCATCTTCAGGTAGATTAGATTCAGACCATTTTCCTTCTTCTAATTTACTGTTACAATGTTTACATATTGTGACTTCTATGTTTTCTGGGATTTCAATCATTTGAAAATCATTTAAAAAACAATCAATACAGATATTTCCAATCATTTTTTTATCTGTACTGCCACATTCTGGACAAAACATTGTTTTTCCTCAAAATTAAAAAAAATAAGTTAGAAAAGTAAATAATTCTTATAATGGTTTTAAAGGTGCTGTAGCACCACATGCTGCACATTTTAATAAGAATATTCTACCTTCTCTAATAATTCTGGTATCTGGTCGGTTACATTCTTGACAGATAACGTATTTTTCTACATAATCTTCTAATCTTTCATTAATTAAATAATGGGTAAATTTACCTTGTAATATTGCTCTACCGCCTTCAATGTTTCCTGCAGTACCTAATTCTCTTAATAAAAATTTCAATACATGTTGTGGGTCTCTTCCAAGACCTTCGGAAACATCTTTAAAGTTTTTAATAAAAGTTCTGTTTCCTTGAATATCTGAATAAGCTTTAGGAATTTTGAATCTTTTATGTTCAAATACTTCAGGAGGTAATTGGTCTATTGCACGATTTAATAAATTTTCATATTTATCCATATTATCTCTCCATAAAAAATAATTTAATATAATTATAATAT
>JABUVA010000019.1:12575-18108 GCA_021442885.1 Methanobrevibacter sp.
GAATCTCTTTCTTCTATTTCTGGTTGTTTAACTATTTTATTTACAATAATTGATAATTCTTCAAGATATTCTATTTCATCTGTTACTTTTTTAAGTTTGTCTCTGTCGGATTTTGGAGTTCCTCCTTCAACTCTATCAATATCTATTTCTCCAGTTTCAGGGTCTACTCCTACTTCTTTAAGACAAGCTAATTGTAACCTAACTGCTTTTTCAGCATCTTCTTTATCTACAGTTTCTTTAAGCTTTATTTTTGCACTAGCTTCAGCTAAACGAATAATAGCTTCTAATTGCCTTGCTGTTATTGGAACTGCTGATTCTTCATCAGTATTACTATTTCTTGTAGTTACATAAAATTCTTTTAAAACAGTATTTGCTTCTTCAGTTAAAACAGGATTTACATGTTTTCTTGCATATGCTATGTATTTTCTTAATAGCTCTGGTTCTATTTCATAATTTATAGTATTTGCTTTATGTATTTCAAGAATATGTTGTGCAAGTTCTGAATCCTTTTCAATACTTGGTTTATCTTCAACAACAAATATTAAATCGAAACGAGAAAGAATCGGCGCAGGTAGGTCGATTTGTTCGGCTAAAACTTTAAATCTATCAAATCTTCCAAATTTAGGGTTTGCAGCAGCTAATACAGAACATCTTGAATTTAATGTTGCCATAATTCCTGCTTTTGCAATACTTACTGTTTGTTGTTCTAAAGCTTCGTGAAGTGCTGAGCGGTCTTCTGATCTCATTTTATCCAGTTCGTCAACACATACATTTCCTTGATCTCCAAGAACTAATGCACCAGCTTCTAGAGACCATCCACCTAATTCATCTCTTACTGCAGCTGCAGTTAATCCTGCTCCTGTTGTACCTTTACCACTAGTATAAATACTTCTAGGAGCTAGTTTTGATACATATTTTAACATTTGAGATTTACCAATACCTGGGTCTCCTACAATAAGTATGTGAATATCTCCTCTTAATCTAGTTTCATCTTCAAGAACTTTTGCTGAACCTCCAAATAATTGTAAAGCTATAGCTTCTTTTACATCTCTATAACCTTTAATTGAAGGTGCAGTTGATTTTATGATTTTATTATAAATATCAGGGTCTTGTGATAATTGTAAGATTTCATCTTCATCTTCTTCAGTTAAATGTAATTCTTCAAATTCTTGTTCTAAAGGTTCAATATGATTTACATAGATGTAGTTTTTAAATTTACCACTTCTTTCTTCTCTAAATGTTCTTAATGTCCCTGTTATTCTTACTTTATCTCCAGGATTTAATTCATCTACTAAATCATCTTCAAGAATCATTAACATTTGTTTTGGTTCAGTACCTCCAGACAAGTTTTCTAAAGGTTCTTGCATTCTTGCAGTTTGAGTATCAACATATTTTGATTCTTCTTGAAGCAATCTAAATGATCTGCTTCCACAATCACATAATGAAGGTTCTACTAATCTTGTTTCAGATGTCTGTTCAACTTCATGAAGTCTCATACATCCTCTACATTCAAAGACTCCTTTTTCAATTCTAGGTCTTATTTCATCGGTTTTTCTTACAATACCATCTGCCGCTACGAATGTTCCAATATATTTACTTAGTAGAACTTTTAAAGGAATTATATTACTTAAATGTTCAATACGAATGTTTACATCAGCATCTTGTACTAAAGGGTCAATATTTTTAAGTGCATTTGATGCTGCATCTAATGTTTCATTTGGTTTTTCAATTAATAAATCTGCTAAATCAGGATCAAACATTTCTAAATTCTTATAATCTACATTTAATGATCTTTCATCAGGGTATCTTTCTAATATTTTAAACACATCATCTTTATAAGCTGTTGAGAAAAATTCTTCAAATTTTGTAACAGATGTTTGTGTCTTTTTTGTTGTTGGACTCATCACTATAACATATTATAATTCCTAGTTAATAAAATTAAATTTTTAACACAGATTATGTACAAAAATTTAGGATAAGTAAAGTTTATAAATATTCATTCAACTATATGTTTAAAGATTTATAATAATTTTTATTACTTGTTTAGGCAATAATTAAAATAAACATTTATTCATTCAATTTAAAAGAAAAAATTTATATAATTCTTCTAGTAAATTAATAATCAACTCAAATAATTGGAGGTATTTATAATGAATACTAAAAAATACATTTTCTCAATAATAATTGTATTGCTCTTATTTGTAGTGTCATTATCAGCAGTATCAGCTGCCAATCAACATAACTTTTCAGAGCTAAAAAATACTGTCTGCAAAGATGTAAAAATAGTTTTAGACGATACACAATATGATAATGATTTTTTAAATCAACCTAATATAACCATTAATATTCATGAGCATTATATAGATATAATTAATGATGATTGTGGATTTGATGAATGGGGATAATACTCCATTATTTTAAATACTGGTCTTTCATTAAAATTAATGAATACAGTGACATAATAGATTACAGTATGTAACTTATTACTGTATAAACTAAATTTAAAACTCTTTTTGCTTTATCATGTTTTTATTTAGCAATTTATTTTTATTTGTTCTTTTAATTTTATATAAAATAGCTTTTGGTAAAATGTTATATATTAAAATTGATATAAATATAAATTAGTTTATAAATAACAGATGATATTTATGAGAAAATCAAGACTTAATCTATTTAAATCTACTTCAATGTTAGTTTCTATTATTGGTATTGTAATGATTGCTTTAACAATTATTGTAGTTGCATATGTTGGTTTTAGTATGGTTTCATCTGGTCTTACTAATGATATTTCATCTGGAAATCAATATGATGAATTAGCTCAACTTAAGGCACAATATCAGAACCTATCAGATAAATTTGATAAAATTAAATCAAAATATTACTCTGACAAAGATTCTAGTTCAATGGATCAATATAATACAGCAAAGCTAGAATTAACTCGTGCCCAATCAGCTATTGATAATGTTCAAAGTGCTTTAGATTCTGGAAAAACGTCTACTGAAGTTGATAGTAGAATTACATTTGCAAAAGAACAATTAACTAAAGCTCAAGATGCTTATAAAACTCTTTAATCTATTTTTTTCTTTTTTTATAACCTAATCCAACAACATACATTTCAGAACTTTTTTTACGTGATGAAGGTGGTTTTGTTGTTTTTACTTGTCTAAATTTCTTTTTAAGGTCAGTTAACATGCTTTTATATTCAGGGCCTTGAAATACTTTCATTACTAGATTTCCTTTATCTTCAAGTATATTGTCAGCTATTTCAATAACCACATTAATTAAATCAATTGAACGTAATTGGTCTAGATTTTTAATTCCACATAGTTGGGGTGAAGCATCAGAAATTAATACTTTTGTTTTTCCACCAATAATTTCCATTATCTGATTTTGAATTTCATCTGTTGTAAAATCCCCTTTAATACCATGGAAATTTTCTTCTTTAAAAGGTTTAATTCTATTTAAATCAACACCCACAACAATTCCCTCTTCTCCTACTTTTTCTAATGCTACTTGTGACCATCCACCAGGAGCAGCACCTAAATCAACAACAGTATTTCCTTCTTTCATTATTTTAAATTTCTTATCTAGTTGTTTTAATTTATAGGATGCTCTTGAACGATAATTTTCATCTTTTGCTTTTTTATAATAAGGGTCTCTTTTTCTTTCATACTGCCAATTATCAGACATAATTCAATCTCCTTAATGTTTAAATCGTGAAAAATCAAGAGTACTGCAAACAGGACTTCCTACTTTTATTAATTCCACTTCAATATTTTTATCTTCAAATACTTCAAGAATCATAACAGTTCTATCAGCTAATCTTGGAATAGTTGGACTTCCAGGATTTAACAATAGTACATCTTCAACCTGTTCTATTTTTGGTTGATGTGAGTGTCCAGAAACTAAAATATTTACTCCTAACTGCTTTGCTAGATATAATAATTGTTGGGTATCTGCTCTTGGATAAACTTCACCATGTACTAAACCTATTTTAATACCATTTGCTTCTACAATTTCTGATTTAGGTAATTCAAGGCCAACATATCTATCTGTATTTCCCTGAATAGCTATTACAGGTGCAATTTCTCCTAATTTATCTAAAACTTCAGTTGATGTAACATCTCCTGCATGAAGTATTATATCAACATTCTCAAATGATTCAAATACTTTTTCAGGGAGCTCTTTTGCCCTATCTGGAATGTGGGTATCTGATATTAATCCAATTAACATTTTTTTACTCATAGTAATTTATATTTTTTTAATAATATTATAATTTTTCTAGATTAAATAAAAAATATTATATTATGTTAACTTTATAAATAATAAACATATTTTCAACGAGCTGGTTATCATGGGAAATATAAAAAAAGAGGATATAATTAAAATTTTAGATAGTTATGATAAAGAAAATATCACAATAGCTACACTTGGAAGCCACACTTCCTTACATATTTTAAAAGGTGCTAAAGATGAAGGCTTTAGAACAGCTATTGTGTGTGAAAAGGGAAGAGAAGTTCCTTATCAACGTTTTGGTGTTGCTGATGAATATATCATTGTCGATGAATTTAAAGACATTGTTAATGAAGATGTTCAAGAACAATTAAGAGCTATGAATGCTATTGTTGTTCCTCATGGTTCTTTTGTTGCTTATGCTGGTCTTGAAAATGTTGAAGACAAATTTAATGTTCCTATGTTTGGAAATAGGGATGTTTTAAGATGGGAAGCAGAAAGAGATAAAGAAAGAGCATTACTTGTTGAAGGTAATGTAAGAATACCATTTAAATATGATGATCCTAAGGATATTGACAGACCTGTAATGGTTAAGTTCCCTGGAGCTAGAGGTGGAAGAGGTTATTTCGTTGCATCCTCAACTGAAGAGTTCAATGAAAAAATTGACACTATGAAAGAAAGAGGATGGCTTGATGATGAAGATGCTGCTCAAGCTCACATTGAAGAATATGTATCTGGTTGTAATTACTGTATACATTATTTCTACTCAGCATTAGATGATACTGTTGAATTAATGGGTATGGATACAAGATATGAGTCTAGTATTGATGGTTTTGTAAGAATGCCTGCTAAAGATCAATTAGATATTCCTTTAACTCCTTCTTATGTTGTTACTGGAAATCACCCTGCTGTTATTCGTGAATCTTTACTTCCTCAAGTATTTGATATGGGTGACAAGTTAACAGAAAGTGCTAAAAAATTAGTTGCTCCTGGATTAAATGGTCCATTCTGTATGCAAACATTAGTTAATGATAATTTAGAAGTAATTTGTTTTGAAATCAGTGCAAGAACTGATGGTGGAACTAATACATTTATGGATAGTTCTCCTTACAGTTTCCTTACTTATGGTAAACCTATGAGTATGGGTAGAAGAATTGCACTTGAGATTAAAAACGGTATAGAAAGAGGAGAATTAGAAAAAATAATAACATAAGTTAATTATTTCTTCTTTTTTTTTACTTTTTTTAATTTTTTTTATTTTTCATTGCAGTTTTTCTATTTTTTTAATTAAATATCCTAA
>JABUVA010000019.1:18115-24152 GCA_021442885.1 Methanobrevibacter sp.
AACAGAATTCTGTATTATAGATAGTAATATTACATTGCTTGTGACATTTCATCAAGTAACTTGTAATGACACCAAAAAGAGTGGGAGTGATGCAATGCATCTAAACTACTTCCCAAATTTTATTTTAAATTCATATCATAGATATAATAATTCAATAGCTGAGATTGGTGTAAAAACCATAGTATGGCTTTAGAACCAATCATAGCTAGAATTTTACAGAAAAAACTGCTTTAAATTTCATAATTTAATTTTATAGTACGATTATTTCCGGTCTGTTATAAATCCTCCAACTGCACCAGCTATTCCCATTATTATAATATATTCAATAATACTTGCTGCAACGATAAAGAGGCTTGATACTCCAGAGACGGTAAATCCTACAAGACCTCCAAATAGTCCCATTCTAGCTCCACCAATAGTTGTAAATATTATAAATATTATACTTCCTATAATACTTCCAAATGCACCAGCTAGTGCTGCATTCCATAATCCAGATTTCGCACCGTCATGAACCATTACTCCAACTATAAATCCTACGATTATAAGGCCTATATATTCATAACGTCCAAAGAACATTTCTACTATTAATGTTAGTATAAATCCAAAAAATACGGTTCCCCATTTTGCCATTTTATATCACCTTCATAATGTTATTTTGTCTATAAAAGTATTTATGTTTTTTTCTAAATTTTCTTCTATATCTTTTGTTGTTAGTGCTAGTGTGCATTCTAATTGTTTATCACATTCTTCACTCATTTTTACTAGGGCTTTTTCATATCCTCCACTCATACATGTTACAAATCCGGCTATTTTTTTGAAATCTTTGATATTTCTATTGATATAAGTAGCTACAGGTGTTGCTATGTTTGAAGCCCATACAGGAGAACCAATTATTGTTAAATCATAATTTGAAGGGTTTTTTGAAGTAGGATTAATTTCACTTAACCTACCAGTTGATGCATTGAACCCTCCTTTTATCCATCCAATTTTTCCTTTGTAATGATTGTTGTCTGTGATTTCTTCAATATCTGCATTTAATTTCTCTTTTAATATATTAGCTATTTTTTTAGTTACTCCTGTTCTAGAGTAATATACAATTAGTACTTTCATTTTATCACTTCAATAGTATTCTTCATCTAATTTTGTTTTTATTTTTTCAATTATTGCCTTATGCATTCTTTTTGTAAATTCTGCTTTATCATTTTGATTTAAAACGTCTAAATATCCTTGTGAAACTAGATTGAAAGCAAATGGGCTTGGAATTACAGTATTAATGACTTTAATTTCCATTTCTCCACTGTTAATCCATCTTATTACTTTCAATGCATTTTCAACATCCATATAATCTTCTAATGCTTCACGCCTTGCTTCATTTAATATTGGGAAGTTATTATCCATTTCCTGAACATATTTAAGTAATATTTTACCTCTTACTTGCTGTCTGCCTGCTGATTTTTTTTCTCCTTTATAATTTCTAAGTGTCATTAATGATCTGCCTGCACAATGTCTAAATCTACTAGCTAGTGTTTCAGTTTTATTTAAAGCCTGTGTTAGGATATTTCTAAAGTTATCTGGTGTTAATTCTTTAAATGATTCTAAACCTCCAATTTTACCATCTGAACTTAAATAAAATCCATTATCTGATATGGAAATTGTAATATTAACATTATATCTTTTTGCAACTAAATATGCTGTTGCTCTTGATAGTGCATCATTTACTTTTCTACCAAATAAACTATGGAAAATAACGAATTTTTTCCCTCCAAATCCAGTATAATATTCTATTAACATTTTTCTATTACTTGGTATTGCAGCATATTTGTATTGTTCAACAAAGTATTCATATATTGAATTAGCTGCAAATTCATCAACATATAAATAATCATATATAAATTCCATTATTTCTTCTTTTTTTCTATTGTATTGGAATTTGGAGTTCATCAAATCTCTAAATCTTTGAATATCTAATGCTAAATCAAATGATAATGGAAGCTGTTGGCTAAACCAGGAGGGTATTGTAGGAGGTCCAATAGATGGAGTAACATTTATTGTCATTCCTTTTCCATAGTTAAATCTATAGGTTTTTCCACCTAGAACAAATGTGTCTCCTTTTTTAAGTCTTTCCATAAAATCTTCTTCAACTGTTCCAATAACTTCATTATTGCATTTAACAGCTACTCCTGAACTATCAGGGATTGTTCCAATATTTGTTGAGTAAAGCATTCTAGCTAGTTTTCCTCTTTTTCCAAATGTATTTTCTTTATAATCAATCCAAATTTTAGCATAAACATATCTATCTTCAAGTTCAACATATTCTCCAGCTAAATAGCTTAAAACATCTTCATAGTCATCTCTAGAAAGATTTTTATAACAATAACTTTTTCTAATAACATCATATCCATAATCAATATCCCATTTGTTTTCAATACTCATTCCATACAAATGTTGGGCTAAAACATCAAGACAATCAGTTGGGATTTTGATTTTATCAATTTTACCTTCTTTTGCATCTTTTAAAAGAACAGAACACTCTACAAGGTCATCTCTATCTGTAATTATTATTTTACCTTTAGATTTCTCATGTAATTTATGTCCACTTCTTCCAATTCTCTGTAATGCTCTAGCTACTGATTTTGGAGAATTTATAAGAATTACTAAATCAATATATCCAATATCAATTCCTAATTCTAATGAAGTTGAACAAATAACACATTTAAGCTCTCCTTTTTTTAATTTTTCCTCTGTTTCTAGTCTAACTTCTTTTGAAAGAGAGGAATGGTGGGCCATTATATTTTTATTGTTGTAATGATAGGGAAACATTTCTTTTAGGTTATGAACATATCTTTCTGTTCCACTACGTGTATTTGTAAATATTAATGTTGTTTTATTTTCCCAAATCAAGTCATCAAGCATATCATACATTGCAAGACGAGTATCTTCACTATCTGCAAGTACAATATCACTAACAGGAGATAATACTTCTATATCAAGTTCTTTTAGATAGTTAACATCAACAATTTTACAGTCACGCCCAACACCATATTCATATCCTACTAAAAACTTAGCCATTTCATCTAAAGGACTTACAGTTGCAGAAAGTCCAATTCTAGTATAATTACCAATTAAATGTTGTAATCGTTCTAAGGATAAACTTAAATGAACTCCACGTTTATTTTCAGCAATGGAATGTATTTCATCAATTATAACATATTTAACATTGCTTAATTTCTCTCTAAACTTAGGAGCAACAAGTAAAATAGATAATGTTTCAGGAGTTGTTATAAGAATATGTGGTGGTTTTTTAAGCATTTTTTGGCGCTGATATTGTGTTGTATCACCAGTTCTAACAGCTTTTCTAATGCCTAATTTTTTACCTCCAATTTTTTCAATACCTTCTAAAGGTTCATCAAGATTTTTTTCAATATCATTATCTAAAGCCTTTAAGGGTGAAATATAAATACAATAAACCTTATCTTCAAGTTTATCTTCATCAGATAATTTAGTAAGTTCACTAATTATTGAAAGAAATGCTGTTAATGTCTTTCCTGAACCTGTTGGGGAGGATACTAAAATATTGTTTTTTTTATGAATATCTATTAGTGATCTTTTCTGAGCAGGTGTAAAATCATTAAAAGTCTCATCAAACCATTGTCTAACCCAAGGATGTAATGTTTTGTAAATCTGCTTTTTTGAATAACTTTTCTCTTGTTTTGTTATCATTTAATCACACAATCAGATATTAATGGATAGAATTATAAACTTAAATATGTATATTATTAATAAAATCTTTTTTAAATTTACTCTTATAAAAATGGTGTTGTTAATATGAATATTGAACAAGCAATTCAAAATTTAAAAGATGATGATGTAGCTATTAGAAAAGAAGCTATTGAAAGTTTAAGTGGATGTAGTGATGAAAATATAATTGATGATTTATTAATTGCTGTTACAGATGATAATGCACAAGTAAGATTTAAAGCTGCAGAAATTTTAGGTAATTTTGGAGATTCTGCTTTTGATAAATTAACTAAAGAGTATGAAAATTCAGATGGTAAAAACAAACGTTTTTTCGGATTTGCACTTAAAGAAACAGGAAACCCTAAAGCAATTGAATACTTTGTAAAAACTGTTGATGATGAAGATTTTGGTGTAAGAAAAGTAGCTATTAGGGCATTAGGTGAGCTTAAAGCAGAAAATGAATTAGATTCTATTTCCAAAGGCCTTGAAGATGAAGATTGGGGTGTAAGGCTTGCAGCTATCTATGCACTAGGAGACATTGCAAGTGAAGAATCTATTGACTTAATTAAAAAAGCTAGAAGAAAAGAAAAAGATAAAGACTTTAAAAAATCTTGTAATAAAGCTCTTAAAAAAGCTGAAAAAGTGTTAAAGGCTAAAAAATCAGGAAAAACAGTTTCCAATGTTATTCCAATGTCTAGAATTAAAGAAATGGAAAATTCCAATCTTAATAAGGCTATTAAAGAATATGAAAAATATGTAACTGAAGGTCAGCCAAAAGATGCTCCATACAAGAGGTTATGTATTATTTACAGAAAAAATAATGATTACGATAATGAAATTAGAGTTATAAAAAGAGCTATTGAAGTATTATCTGATAAAAAACCTGGAAAAGAAGAATATTTCCAAAAAAGATTGGATAAAATGTTTAAAGACATTAGTAAAATATGATATTTAGGATATTTTATCTAATTTATAAATATCATTTCTTTTATTTTTAATTAATGGAAGTTCTTCTCTTATTCTTTTTATTTCATCTAAATCTATTTTAGATATTAATAACTCTTCTTCATAATCTCCTTCAACAACTACTTCTCCCCAAGGGTTAGTAATAATAGAATGACCATAAGAGTTATAATTAGCATCATTGTCTAACGCTGGTGCTACACCAATACAGTATACTTGATTATCTAATGCTCTAGCTCTAAACAACAACTCCCAATGTGCAGGACCTGTTGTTAAATTAAAAGCTCCTGGATAGAATAATAATTTTGCACCTTCATTTACCATTAATCTTGCAAGTTCTGGAAAACGTATATCATAACATATTCCAATACCTATTTTTCCAAAATCAGTTTCAGCAACTGTAATATCATTACCTGCAGTTAATGTATCTGATTCTTTAAAATAAATTTTATCTTTTACATCAATATCAAATAAATGCATTTTTTGATGTTTAGCTATAATTTCTCCATTTTTATCAAATAAATAGCTAGTATTATATATGTTTTTGTTTTTTATCTCAGAAATAGATCCAGAAAGGATGTAAACATTATTTGTTTTAGCCATTTCAGATATTTTTTTTAATGTTAAACTGTCATTTTCATTTTCACAGTATTCTACGAATTTTTCATTTTCATAAGGACAATTAAACATTTCAGGTAAAACAATAAAATCAGCATTATTAGCTACTGCTTTTTCAATCATTTCAATAGCTTTTTTAATATTTTTTTCTTTATTGTCAACAACTTGCATTTGACATAGTGCAATTGTTATTTCATTCATTTTAAACACTTAAAAAATTAAATTAAAGTATGATGTTTGTTATCATACTTTATCCGATATGTGATGTGCTTATCGCATCATTAATCGCAGTTGAATTTACATTGTTTAAGGAGCTTCCAGTAATTTTGAAAACATATAGTTTACCATCACTAAATATTGAAACATATCTTGTATAGTCACCATTTGAATTTTCAAGAATAATGTTTGATGCATTTCTCTCATCAATTGTAAGTGTTTCCACAGTATTTACATAATCCTTGTTTTGTTGTGCTTGTGTTAAACGGTCACTATTTATTTCTTTCAACGATTTGTAGCTACTTGTAATATTATAAAATTCAACAATAGTATCATTTCCAGCATCATAGTATTTTGCTGTTGGATGAGCAGTATCATTTCCACTTATTTCTTTCCATGATGATGGAATTGAGAAACTGAATCCTGCTTCTGAAACTTTAACAAGATCGGTTGTTATAGTAGTATTTTTATCTTGTGTGTTATTTCCTAAAAGAACGATTCC
>JABUVA010000019.1:24715-33386 GCA_021442885.1 Methanobrevibacter sp.
GTTTATCATCTATTTTATTAATCTTTTTAATATGTTATTGTTAAGAAAAAATTTTTATATCTAAAATATAATAGTTCAATAAAGGTAGATAATATGGGGTCATCTGAAAATAAAATTATTGATGCTAGTGATATTAATTATGCAATTTATAAACTTGGTGGTTGGGAAAATAATTATGAGATTAATCAAATTGGTTCTTCTAATGAGATTCCAGTTACTGAAAGTACCGTTGATCATGTTAAATTATCAATTGATGAAGTTAGAAGGGCAGAATTTGAAATTAACAACAAGACTGTTAATGGATGGGTAGCTATTGCATTTCAAATGAATCCTAAAATTCGTCAAATGGATTTAGAAGAAGCTATAAACTTAGAACAAAAAGAATATGATAATATTATTCAAGAATTAGATTCTTTAGATTTATTGGATAATGATGAGAAAATTTCATTAGATAATGAAGATTATTTGATTTATAAACTTGAAAAGGAGTGTCATGTTACTAAATCAACTCCTGCTAATGAACATACTTTAAATCATTATCGTGAGGAACATAAAAAGATAGAAAATTCAATTAATTAGAAAAAGTCTAAAGTGACTTTTTTATCTCTTTTTAATTCTTTTGGAGGTTCGACAGATACAAATTCGATACCTTCATCTTCCATTAATTCTTTTGCATCTTCATCTATTGATGGTGCTACAAGTAATCCTCTTATTTCTTTTTTATTTACATCTTCTGTTAGAGCTTTTTCACTATCTTCAAAATCAGTAAGATATCTTTTAAGTTGTTTAACAGCACTAATTCCTGCTTTTCTACATTTTAACTCAAGTACCATTAAATTATTGTCTTTATCTTTTCCTAAAATATCTATAAATCCATGTTCAACACTATACTCTCGTGCTGTAGGCTTAAATCCTTCTTCTATAATGTGCGGGGTTTTCATTATCATATCCCCCATATCTTTCTCATAACCTGCTTGTTCTAATTCTTCAAAGTCTTCTATATTAGCATAGTGGATTAGGTGTATTTCTCCAAGCTCTACAGTTAATAATTCTTTAGGAGTTTTCCTATGACTTTCTAAAAATAGTGTTTTATTTTTTAAATAAGTTCTAGCTTTTGATTTTGGAGGTTGCCAGTTTACAGGTTCAACTTTTTTGTCTTGATGAACTAAAAATGATCCATCAGGTTTTATAATAATAATTCTTTCTCCCCAATTAAGTTGACTTAATGCACGTCCTTCATATTCAATTTTACAACTGGCAAATAAATATAAAGTAGCCTTTTTACGTAGTGCTTCTAATACAAGTTCATATGCCTTTTCATGATTTGGATTTTCTAATATTTTATATTTCATATATACTTACATTATATTACAATTATTATAATTTTTTCCCACTAATATTGCCATATGGTTCGTTGCCTTAGAAACTTTTATTTATTATTTTTAAGAAATATAACTATTGAAATTAAAAAAACTTTGAGGTATTTTCGATGAATAGTTTCTTATATAATTTGGAGTATTATAATTTAGATAAATTCGAATTTACAAATGGAAAGGTCATAGAAGACGCGAAAGTCGAATATCTGACTGGTGGAACTCCTGAATATGATGAAGATGGCAAAATAACAAATGCTATTGTTTATTGTCATGGTTCTGGTGGAAATTATGGATCAATTAGAAAATTACAGGATTTAACATATCCTGGAGGTCCATTTGATAGGACTAAATTCTTTTTCATATCCATTAGTGGATTAGGTTCTCCTGAATCATGTTCTCCATCTACAACAGAATTATTCTATGAATTTCCAAGTTATTTAGTCGAGGATATGGTTAATTTCCAAAAACAGTTTTTAGAAGAGAAATTTAATATTACTCATTTAAAAGGAGTTATGGGAAATTCAATGGGAGGTTTTGTTGCATTAACATGGGGTGTAATGTATCCAGATGCAATGGATTTTATAATAACAATGGTATCTAGCTATAAAACAGCAGGTCATAATTATATACTCTCTAAAGTCGCAAATGAAATAATTACATCTGATCCTAACTTTGGTGTTGAGGGATATCATGAATCTCTTTCAAGAACATTAAGATTAGCTACTCAAGTTACCTATAGTTATGGTTACTCAAAAGAGAAATATAGAAGTATGAATAATTATGAATTAGATGTAGCTGTTGATGATTTTGGTGACCAGGGATTATTTGGAGATATTTATGATGTTCAATTTCAAAATAAAGCCTTATTAGAATATAATATTGAAGATCAGCTAGATAAAATCAAAGCAGATGTTTTAATTATAGCTATTAATCAAGATCAATATTTCCCTCCAGAATTAGATGGAATTCCTTTAAGTAAACTAATTAAAAATTCACAACTTGTCATATTTGATTCAGAGTTAGGACATGTTGGTACTAATGAACTAATAAAAATTGAAGATGATTTAAAACAGTTTTTAAGTAAATTCTAGGGTTTTTATATGAATGTAAAAGTTATTGATTATTCTCAAAGAGATAAAAATTATGTTGATTATGAGGTTAGTGGATTAACTGATAATCAACTAAATTATATTAAAAATCATTTAGATGAGGAATTTAAAATTGAGGGAAATGTTCTACTAATTAGAATGTACTTTGATGATGATTTATTCCCATTTAACAGTAATGATGCCAAATTTAAATTAGAAGATTTTATTGCTAGAGAAGAAATTGAGATGAACATTTTCTTATCTAGCTTTTTAGAAGGCGTATAATGTTATTTAGATGCATTTAACATATGTTCCACAGCTTTTAATGATTTTTCACTTACATCTTTAGGAAGTACAATTTGTGGTTGTTCTTCTATAAGTGCTTTTTTTACTTTTTCAAGTGTGTGGAATTTCATTGTCTCACAAACTGCATCTTCAAGTAAAGGATATATTTTTTTCTCTGGAACTTCCTTATTGAGCCTTGTAATCATATCTACTTCAGTTCCAAGGACAAATTCATCATTATCGCTTTTTGCAATATGTTTTAACATTCCACCAGTGGATAATACTTCATCACATGCATCTTGAACTTCCATTCTACATTCTGGATGACAAATTATTTCTGCATTTGGGAATTCCTTTCTTTTAAGTTCAACATCTTCAACAGTAATTTTATCATGAACATAACAGTGTCCATAACTTGGAACAGCTATTATTTCTTTATCAAGCTTTTCTGCTACGTGGTTAGCTAAATTAGAATCTGGTCCAAATAATATTTTATCTTGATTGAGACTAGCTACAATTTCTACAGCATTAGCTGATGTACATAATGTGTCTGCGTGTTGTTTGGCTTCTGCAATACTATTTACATATAACACTACTGCTGCATCTGGATTTTCATCAATAGCTTCTAATAGTTCTTTTTCATGTAACATATTTGCCATTTTACAGTCTGCTTTTAAATCAGGTATTACTATCTTTTTATTTGGATTTAATATGTATGCAGTTTCTGCCATAAAGTCTACACCACAAAATACTACTAAATCTTTATCTTTAACTTCAGAAGCTTTTATACATAATTCTAATGAATCTCCTAAAAAATCAGCTATTTCTTGGATTTCTTTTGGTTGGTAATTATGTGCTAGTATAATTGCATTCTTTTCTTTTTTTAACTGCTCAATTTCTTTTTGAAGGGAATTAATTTTCATCACCTAATTTCTCATTTATAAGCTTTCTAATTTGATTTGTAATTATAAGTTTATACTCTTCTTTTTTATTAAATGTTTCCACCCAAAATACTACATTAATTATAGGGCCTATCTCTCCTATTTCAATTGATTCTATTGTGGCTTTTGGTGTTTTTAATATTTCATCATAGCTATTGATTATTTCTACAATATTCTTTTTAAATTCATCTATATTTATTTTAAAAGGTAGCTGTGTTTTTACTTTTACTTTTTCTAATTCTTGTTTTTTATATCTTATATAGGGCGTTTTTGATAATGTTGCGTTTGGTATAATTATTGTATCTTCAAGATCTGTTAAAAGCGTAATGTTTCTAAGACCTATTTTTGTTATTTGGCCTTTTGAATTGTTAATTTGCATAATGTCTCCAATTTCTAAGGTTTTATAAGCTATAATATAAAAACCAGACATAAAATCAGCAATAAAATCTTTTGCAGCAAAACTTATTCCCATACCTATTATACCAATACTTACTAATATTCCTTTTAAATCTATTCCAAATAGACTAAACAATAATATTATAGCTATTACATAAATAATAAAAGCAATTAGGTCTTTAGAAGCATAAATCACAGTAACATTTTTGTCATATGTTGCCATGCGGTTTAAGAAAAAGTTAATGGCTTTTACAATTACATATGCAACTATTATAATTATAATTGCCTCTACTATTAGAGATAAAGGTGTTATTATTATAGATAAATCCATATTAATCACTTAAAGTTTCACTACCATTAAATCATATGCTAAATCACAATTTTCAAATTCTAATCTAGCTTGGCTTATTAAATCGCTTGTATTGTTGTATCGTGTACTAAAATGTGTTAATATTAATTTATTGACATTTGCAGCACTAGCTATTCTTGAAGCATCTGCAGATGTTGTGTGGAAATTTTCTTTTGCCTTATCTTCATCTTCAAGTGTATATGTTGATTCATGAATTAATAAATCTGAATTTTTCGCAAATTCAATCATATCATTACAAGGAAGTGTGTCTCCAGAATAAACGATTTTTCTAGACTTTTTAGGCTCTCCTAATACTTGTTCAGGCTTTATTATGTTCCCATCAACTTCTACTTCTTCACCATTATGTAACTTCCCAAATAATGGCCCTACAGGAACTCCAAGTTCAATAGCTTTTTCTCTTAAAAATTGGGGTTTCTTCTTCTCTTCAATTGAATAAGCATAGTTAGTTAGATTATGTTTCATTTTTTGAGCTTTAATAATATAATCATCACTTTCAGCTATTGTTCCATTTTCAATCTCAACAGATTCAATTTGAAAATCAAAATCAGAAACTCCAAGTTCTCTTATGTTTTCCATTAATTTTTTAAGTCCTTTAGGTCCATAAATTGTTAGTGGTTTTTCACGTCCTCTAAAATTCATTGATTGGAGGAGTCCTGGAAGTCCTAATATATGATCTCCATGATAATGAGTTATAAATATTTTTGAAATTTTCATAGGGCTTATTTTTGCAAAAATCATCTGTTTTTGTGTAGATTCTCCACAGTCAAATAACATTACCTCTCCAAATGCCTTTAAAACAATTGCTGGGTGGTTACGATTTTGACTATGTACTGCAGATGAAGTTCCCAAGAATGTTATTTCCATTTAATCACTGTTTAATAATTTTATTAATTTTCATAAATATATTTAATTAGTTTTATTTCTATATTAATTATTATAAAAAGGGGTTTTATACAATGGATAAAATAGTTGAATATATGATTAGAGAAGATGAAGGTTTTGGAGATGTAACTTCTAATGCAGTTATTGATAAAGATAAAGTTGTTATAGCTGAAATAACCTCTAAAGATTCTGGTATTCTTGCAGGATCTGAAATAGCTAAAGATATATTTAATTATAAAAATATCGATGTTATTTTTAATTTAGATGATGGTAGTACTATAAATCCAGGAGATTTATTATTTTATATAAGTGGTAGGGCTATTGATATTCTTTTAGCTGAGAGAACTGTTCTTAATTTATTAATGCGTATGAGTGGTGTTGCTAGTGCTGCTAATAGCTATTGTAAATTAGTTGATGGTAATGATGTAATAATTGCTGGAACTAGAAAAACTGCTCCAGGATTTGCTAAATTAGATAAAATGGCATTAAACATTGGTGGTGCAGATACTCATAGATTTTCTCTTGATGATATGGTTTTAATTAAAGATAATCATATTAAGGCTGTTGGAACTCCTTTAGATACTCTTAAAAAAGCTCAGAAAAATGTTAGTTTTTCTAAAAAAATTGAAATAGAAGTTGAATCTTTAGATGATGCTATTGAATGTGTTAAAAACAAGGCAGATATTGTAATGTTGGATAATATGTCACCTAATGATGTTAAAGATGTTTTAAATGCATTAAATGATTTAAATATTCGTGATAATTCTTTAATTGAAGTTTCTGGTGGTATTAATAAAGAGAATATTTTGGATTATGCTGTTTTAGATGTTGATATAATTTCTATTGGTGGTTTAACACATGCAGCTAGAAGTTTGAATTTTAGTTTAAATTTAGGAAGTGATTAAAATGGAAATTCAGGATATTTTTGATAATCATGCTAAAAATTATGATAATGAAAGAAGAGATTTAATTCCATGTTTTGATGATTTTTATAGAATAGCTATTGATGTTATTGATTTTAAAGGTGATAATCCTCGTGTTATAGATTTAGGTGCTGGAACTGGTTTATTAACACTGTTTTTACTTGAAAAATATCCTAATGCTAAGGTTGTTCTTGTTGACTTAGCAGATAATATGTTAGATGTTGCTCGTGAGAGATTTAAGGGTAATGAAAATATTAGTTTTAGAAATGAAAACTATTTAACTGCTGAGTTTGATGGTGAATTTGATATTATTATTTCTTCACTTTCTATTCATCATTTAAATCAAGAAGACAAGGTTCTTCTCTATAATAAGTATGTTAATTTGTTAAATGATAATGGGAACTTTGTTAATGCAGATCATTTTTGTGAAGCTGATGATAGAGTTTATAAAAAATTTTATAAGAAAAATGATGATATGATTTTAGAGAAGGTTTCTCTAGAATCCTTTAATAAGGTTAATGAAAGGAGAAAATTTGATGATCCTGATTCTATTCAATTTCAATTAGATTGTTTAAGAGAATCTGGTTGTGATTTAGTTGGTGTTCCCTATAAATTTTATACCTATGCTATCATATGGGGACAAAAATAACAAAAATAATTTAATAATATAAAAGTCATATATATTAAAGATAGAATATTATTTTTATTGAAATGGTGATTTAATGGTAAAAGAGGCTAAATTAGTCTTAGAAGACGGAACTATTATAAAAGGTGAAGGTTTTGGTTATGAAACTACTAAAACTGGTGAGCTTGTCTTTTCTACGGGTATGGGGGGATACACAGAATCTTTAACTGACCCATCATTTAAAGGAGAGATTTTAATGTCTACTTATCCTTTAGAGGGAAATTATGGTGTTAGTGAAGAATGGTATCAATCTGATAAAATCCATGTAGAAGGATTTGTTGTACGTGAAGTATGTAAACATGTTTCTAATTTTTCATCTCAAAAAACATTAGATGAGTTTTTAACTGAATTTGAAGTCCCTGGAATTAGTGGGATTGATACAAGAGATTTAACTCTTAAAATTCGGGAATTAGGTTCAATGAAAAGTGTTCTTACTACTGAAGATATTCCTGATGATGAATTATTAGAAATGGCTAGAAGCCAACCACACATTGCAGAGAGAGATTTAGTGCCTTTAATTTCAACTAAAGAAATTAAAGAATTTGGTGAAGATAAAGATAAAAAAGTTGCATTAATAGACTGTGGTGTTAAAAAAAGCATTATTGAAAACTTTTTAGATAGAGACATTGGTGTGGTTTTATTCCCATATGATACTGATTATAAAACTATTTTAGATTATGACCCTAAAGGTTTAATGATTACATCTGGGCCTGGAAATCCAGATAGAGTATTTGAAACTATTGATACAATGAAAAAACTATCAAATAGATTACCTATTTTTGGAATTTGTATGGGTCAACAATTAATTGCAAAATCATTTGGTGCAAAGTCTTATAAGATGAAATTTGGACATAGGGGAGCTAATCAGCCAGTTAAAGATTTAACTACTGGAAAAGTATATATTACTTCTCAAAATCATGGTTTTACTATTGATAAAGAATCACTTAACGACACTGACTTGGTTTTAGCACAAATTAATCTTAATGATGGTACTCCTGAAGGTTTATCTCATAAGGAATTACCTTTAAAAACTATTCAATACCATCCTGAAGCTAGTCCAGGTCCTAATGATACAAGAAGTATTTTTGATGAATTTAACCAAATGATGGATGATTATTAAAAATTACCATTTTATTAAAATATTAAGGGGATAAAAATGCCTGTTGATAATGATATTAAAAAAGTATTAATTATTGGTTCTGGTCCTATTCAAATTGGTCAAGCTGCTGAGTTTGATTATTCTGGATCACAAGCATGTAAGTCTCTTAGAGAGGAAGGAATTGAAACCGTGCTTGTAAATAGTAATCCTGCAACTATTCAAACTGATATGGATATGGCTGATACAGTATATACAGAACCATTAACTCCAGAGATTGTAGCTAAAATTATTGAAAAAGAACAAGTTGATGCAATTTTACCAACTATGGGTGGTCAAACTGGATTAAATATTGCTACTGGTCTTGGAGATTTAGGTTTATTAGAAGGAATTAAAGTAATAGGTTCTGATGTTCAAACAATTAAAGATGTTGAAGACCGTGACCTTTTTAGTAATTTTATGCACAGATTAAATGAGCCAATTCCAAAAAGTCGTGCAGTTGAAAGTGTTGAAGATGCAATTGCAGCTGTAGAAGAAATTGGTTATCCTGTTATTGTAAGGCCAGCTTTCACATTAGGTGGAACTGGTGGTGGAGTAGCTCATAATGAAGAAGAGTTAATTGAAATCAC
>JABUVA010000019.1:34533-36065 GCA_021442885.1 Methanobrevibacter sp.
GATATTGAAACAATTTTAATTAATAACAATCCAGAAACAGTAAGTACAGATTATGATATCTCAGATAAACTCTATTTCGAACCATTAACATTTGAAGATGTAATGGGAATCATAGAACAAGAAAATCCAGATGGAGTAATTGTTCAATTTGGAGGTCAAACCTCTATTAATTTAGCTGTACCATTAGCTAATGCAGGTGTTAAGATTTTAGGAACACCTTATGATAGTATTGATAGAGTTGAAGACAGAGAATTATTCGCAGATTTACTAGAAAAACTACATATCCGTCAAGCTCCATATGGAACTGCAAATTCATTTGAAGAAGCTAAACAAATAGCTCAAAGAATTACATATCCAGTTTTAGTACGTCCATCATATGTTATTGGTGGAAGAGCAATGGAAATTGTATATGATGATAAAGAGCTTGAAGAATATATGGAAGAAGCTGTTAAAGTCTCACCAGAACATCCAATTCTAGTAGATAAATTCTTAGAAGATGCAATTGAGTTAGATGTTGATATTCTTTGTGATGGTGAAGATGTATTTATAGCAGGAATTATGGAACACATTGAAGAAGCAGGTGTTCACTCTGGAGATTCTGCATGTGTAATACCTCCTCAAACAATACCAGAACACATCTTAGATACTATTAGAGAAAGTAGTAGAAAATTAGCCTTAGAATTAGATGTTAAAGGTTTAATGAATATTCAATATGCTGTTAAAACAGATGAAGAAAGAGTCTATATTATAGAAGCAAATCCTCGTGCAAGTAGAACAGTTCCATTTGTAAGTAAAGCAATTGGTGTTCCACTAGCTAAAATAGCTACTTGGATTATGACTGGAAGTAAACTTAAAGACTTCGGACTTACAAAAGAAATTAAAATAGACCATGTAGCAGTTAAAGAATCAGTTTTCCCATTCTTAAAACTTCCAGAATCAGATACTGTATTAGGTCCTGAAATGAAATCTACAGGGGAAAGTATAGGAATAGATGAAAACTTTGGAATGGCATTTTATAAATCACAACTTTCTGCAGGAATGGACCTTCCAAAATCAGGAAAAATATTTATAAGTGTTAAAAATTCCGATAAAAAGAAAATATTACCAATAGCAGAAAAAGCAGAAGAATTAGGCTTTAAATTAGTAGCTACTTCAGGAACTGCTGATGCTGCTCCAGGTGTTAATATAGAAAAGATTAAAAAAGTTTCACAAGGCTCACCAAATATTAAAGAAGCTATTTTAAACAAAGAAATTGATTTAATCATTAACACATCTGAAGGTAAACAATCTGCACAAGATGGTTATATAATCAGAAGATTAGCTATTGAACTAGGCATCCCATATGTAACAACACTTTCAGGTGCCAGAGCAGCTTTAAATGCAATAGCTGCAGTTCAAAACAATGAAATTAATGTTAAATCATTAAACGAATACATTGATGGAGAATAAATTTATTCTTCATTCTTTTTTTATATTTCAAATCCACAATAAGGACATTCTTTTTCATTAATTTTTATTTTATGTCTACAATT
>JABUVA010000019.1:36838-38979 GCA_021442885.1 Methanobrevibacter sp.
ATATTTTTCTAATAAATTTTTGTTATATATTTAAATATTTTTAATGATAAAATAGATTATAGTAATTTAATTTATTGAGGATATTATGATAATTGGAGATATAACTCAATATTTCAATATGGTAATTGAAATATTCACCCAAGGTGGAATTATTACCTATATCATTTTATTTGTAGGTATTTATGGAATACTTCTTGCCATTAGAAAAATCATGTATTTGAGAAAAATTAGTAAAGTTGATGCTACTGAAATTTTTGGTATTGTAACTGCCTCTATGGAAAGAGGTGGGGCTGTTGAAGCTTTAAAACAATTAAATTCTTTTAAAAATCCAGTTTCTAGAATTATTTCTGAGACTTTAAAAATTGGTTATAAAAATAAGATGGAAGTTGAAGAGAGTATTGAGCAAATATTTATTGTTGAAGTTAGTAAGATGACTAAAAATATGAATGCTCTTAAGACAATAACTGAAATCGCTCCTTTTTTAGGTCTTATTGGTACTGTTATAGGAATTTGGATGACTTTTAAATCTTTAGGTGTTGGTGCTGATGCTGCTGTAATGGCACAAGGTATATATATTGCACTTATTACTACAATTATGGGTTTATTGGTAGCTATTATATTGCTTCCTACTTATACTTATATTCAAGGTTTAATTGAGGCTGAAATGGATAAAATTGAACTTGCTACTAAAATGACTAACTGGGGTTTAGGTATGGCTAAAGTTAGGGTCGATGGTAATGTCGAATGTGCATTGGATGCTTTACAAAGAGCTGAAGGTGTTGTTAATACTAGAATGATTTCTGACCCTTATGCTAATATTAGAGTTTCATTTAAACCAAGTATGTTAGATAAAAGTATTTCTAATGTTATTTTAGAAAGTTGTAATGTTAATTCTGAAATTGTTGAAAGTAAATTAAAACAGTAGGGATAGTATGACAATTGATGTTAAATCACATAAAAAAAGATTCTTAAATCAAAAGCCATCTTTTAATTTGGTTCCATTTATTGATATTCTTTTTACTCTTATGATATTTTTGGTTGTAACTAGCTCTTTTTCTTCTGCTCCAGATATGGCTACTGCTGATTCTAGTGGGGGAACTGGTAAACCTAATATGACTGATTCTAGTGGACAAAAGGAATATTATGTAGTTCCTGTTGCTAATTTACATAAAGTTACTGTTAATGGTCAGGATATGTCTGGTTTAATTAGAAATAATGCTATTGGAGTATTAGCGTCGGTTATGGATAAAGGTGAGGTTATTATTGAGCCTGGTGAGATTATTATTACAACACCTGATGGTATTTCGCCTGATGTTGCTGTTCGTGCTCCAGAGAAGAAATAAAATGGGGAATTTAAAATGAAGTATACAGGAAGAATATTAGCTGTAGGTATGAATGTTGAGAGAAAACCATTTGTAGCTTATAGAGTATCAAGTAGATCATTTCCTAATAGGCAATGTTATAAATATGATGATACTAAAGCTGCAATCCTTCCTAAAGAGGGATTTGAAACAGATATTTACAAAAATGCATATATTACTTATAATTGTATTAGGATTGTAAATGATGCAGCTATTGTATCAAATGGTTCACATACAGATGTTATTGCTGATAAATTACAAAGAGGGATGAATATGAAGGATGCTCTTGCTTATTCATTAGTAACTATGGATTATGAGAAAGATGATTATCATACTCCAAGAATTGCTGCTGCAGTAACTTCTACTAATGATAAAGGTAAGTATGAGTGTTATGTTGGTATTGCAAATGATGAGAAATTCTTAATTGATAGAGTTCCTTATGGTGATGCAGCATTTATTTCTACTTATGGTTCACAAAACTATGATAATTTAGATTTTGAGGCTGTTAATTCTAAAGATGCTGCTAAATATATTTATGATGAAGGAATTTTTGCTAATTATGAAAAACCTGTAACATCAGGTGCTGCTATTTTTGATGGAGAATGGACTATTGAGACCTTTACTCCATAATTTTTTTATTTTTTTTTAGTGTTGGTTTTCATGGCTATTGAGTTAATTGGTCTTAGTGAGATTCCATTAATTAAAAATAATGATAATATATCTGTGTTAATTGATGAGTCTTTAACTAAACAAGGTCTTTTTTTAGAACATGGTGATATT
>JABUVA010000019.1:38991-42611 GCA_021442885.1 Methanobrevibacter sp.
GAAACCATTATTTCAAAAGCTGAAGGAACTTTTATAGATTTAAATAAATTGGATCCTTCTAAAGAAGCTATTAAATATGCTGAAATGTGTGGTAAAGATCCAAATCTTGTTGAAAGTATTCTTCAGGAATCTAATGAGGTTGTTAAAGTCGGTCCTGATTTTATTATTACTGAAACTCATCATGGTTTTGTTTGTGCAAATGCAGGGATTGATGAATCTAATGTAGATGATGGTTTAGCTACTCCAATGCCTGTAAATCCAGATAAATCTGCTAAGGTTATTAGAGAGTTTCTTGAAGAAAAGTATTCAACTGAAATTGGAGTTATTATTACTGATACTCAAGGTAGGGCATTTAGAGTAGGTGCTATTGGAACTGCTATTGGTTGTAGTGGTATTTCTCCTTTATGGCGTAGAGTTGGAGATAGGGATTTATATGGTCGTGAACTTGAAACTACTGAAATAGCTACTGCTGATGAACTTGCAGCAGCCGCTTCTTTAATTATGGGTCAGGCTGATGAGGGAATTCCCGTTGTTCTCATTCGTGGTTTTGAAGCTTTTGATTTACTTAGAGATACTGAGTCTGATATTTCAACTTTATTAAGGCCAAAGAAGTTTGATGCATTTAGGGATTAGGTTATTATGATTACTGTTTTATCTGGAGGAACTGGGACTCCTAAATTGTTACAGGGAATTAAAGAAATTGTTAACCAAGATGAGTTAAACATTATTGTTAATACTTTAGAAAATGATTATTTTTCTGGTGTTTATATATCTGCTGATATTGACACTGTTTTATACACTATGTCAGATATGATTAATGATGAATTGTGGTATGGTGTTAAAGGTGATACATTTGTCACTAATGAAAAACTTGCAGAATTAGGCACTCCAGAGTTGCTTAGAATAGGAGATATTGATAGAGCTACTAAAATACAGAAGACTTTATTACTGCAAAACAACACTCTTGCAGAATCTGTTAAAATTCAAGCAGAACATATGGGTATCCATGCAAATATTTTACCAATGAGTAATGAAGATTCAGAAATTACTATTGTTACAGATAAAGGTAAACTTGAATTTCATGATTTTTTAATAAAATATCAATGTAGGCCTGAAGTTACAGATATTATAACAAGTAAAGTTAATCCTGCCCCCGGAGTTGTTGAAGCTATTGAGAATTCATCAATGGTAATTATAGGTCCATCAAATCCAATCACATCAATTTTACCAATTATTTCATTAAATGGAGTTATTGATGCATTAAAAGAAACTTATGTTGTTGCAGTATCACCAATTATTGGTAATGACTCTGTTTCAGGGCCTGCTAGTAAATTTATGAAAGCTTTAAACATTCCAGTTTCATCTGTTGGTGTAGCATCACTTTATAAAGACTTTCTAGACAATCTAGTTATTGACAATAAAGATGAAAATTTAAAAGAAGAAATTGAAAATATAATTGAAAATGTTACTGTTACAAATACAATAATGAAAACTTTAGATGATAAAAAGAATCTTTCGGAATTAATTATAAATATTATATAGTTCAATAATTTTATATGTGTTTATTATTTTTGGTGACATAATATGATACAAATGACTTTAATACAAATTGACAATTATGGTCCATGGACTGTTACTCCAAGACCAAGAACTGAATCTGATTTACAGATTCTACAAGCCGAATTATATGCAGATATTCAAAGACAAGTAGCTGCTAGAAAAGGTTTAGTATTTTATACAAGATTTGATAATTTACTTGCAATTACAAATGGTCTTGACAAAGAAGATCATTTAAGAATCCAAAGGTCAATTAGAAATAGATATCCAATCACAATAAGTTTAGGTGTTGGAGCAGCAGAAACACCTCACGAAGCTCAAAGATTAGCTACTATTGCTCTTCAAAAAGAAGGAGGAGCACAATCTAGTGATAGAAAAGAAATATTAGCTATTGATAGTATGATTGAAGATCCTGAAGATTCCTTTGTTCAAGTAGCTCATATTGACATTAATAGTGTAACTGAAACTTTAACAGATATTGAATCTGCATTTGACACTAATTTTATGGTAAATAAGACACAACATTATTTAATGACTAAATTGGTTCAAAGAGGAGCTTTATTGTTCTTCATTGGTGGAGATAATTTCATGTCACCATGTAATGGATTATCAGAACAGGATATTGAAGAACTTTTAGTTGAAATTGATGAAGAAATTGGAATTGGACTTAAAGCAGGAATTGGAAGATCAGATAATGCAGAAGATGCTGCTTATATGGCGGATATTGGTCTTGAAGAGATTCGTGATAAAAATAATTCAATGTGGACTTGTGTTATTGATAAATTATAAGGAGGATTTTTTATTAAAGTAGTTGCTCCTATGGCAGGAATTACTGATGCTAATTTTTTAAATAAGGTAATTCCATATGGATTTAATGTAGCTACTTTAGGTGGCTTTAATTTAGATAAGCCTACTATTAAAGCTTCTAAAAAAATTCTTGAACGTGGCAGAGAGGAATTTCATTTTCCTCAAAATATAATTTATTCCCATATTAAAAATGAAGTTAACAGTATTAAAGATGTAAATCCTAATGTTAAAGTCTCTGTTAATGTTCGTTCTACTACTCCTGAAGCTATTATTAAATTAGATGAAATTGAACAATTAGATATTATTGAAATTAATTGTCATTGTAGACAACCAGAGTTTTTAGAGATTGGTTGTGGTCAAAGTATGCTTGAAAGGTCTGATTTAGGAGAATTCATATCTAATGTTGTTAATAATGTTTCTAAAGAAGTTTCTGTTAAAACCAGGGCAAATGTAGTAGATGATTTAGAAATAGCTAAAATAATAGATAAATCTGGAGCTAATTATTTACATATTGATGCTATGAAACCTGGAGTTTTTGATGCTGATTATGATATTTTAAGAGAAATTTGTAGTAATGTAAATGTTCCAGTTATTGGGAATAATTCGATAGATAGTGAAGAAAAAATTATAAAAATGTTAGATACTGGTGTTTCTGGATTTTCTATAGCAAGAGCAACTATTTCTGGAAAACTTAATTTTAACATTAGTAATTTTTAATTTTATTTTATTTTAAATGTTTTTTGTTATGATAATAATTTATTAACATTGTTGAATTTTAGAAAGTCTTATAAATAGACATTAATATACATAATAATGATTTATAAATAAGGGTGATTTAATGGAATTTATAACTCTAAAAAATATTACTAAGAGTTTTGGTGGAGTTGATGTTCTTAAAAATATTAATCTTGAAATAAAAGAAGGCCAAACTTTAGGTATTTTAGGTCGTAGTGGTAGTGGAAAATCAGTATTAATTAATATGCTTAGAGGAACACTTGATTATAAACCAGATGAAGGCCAAATAATTCTCAATCTTGCAGTATGTCCTAATTGTTTAGCTGTTGAGTCTCCATCTCATGTAGGTGAAAAGTGTAGTTGTGGTGAAGAATACGAATCACAAGAAGTTGATTTCTTTAATTGTGAAAGAAAACTCTTTGCATCTATTAAAAGAAGAATAGCTATTATGTTACAACGTAACTTCGCATTATATGATGAAGAAACTGTAATTGAAAATGTAATGAGGGCTATGGATGATG
>JABUVA010000019.1:43100-46966 GCA_021442885.1 Methanobrevibacter sp.
GAAATCCATAAAGGGGAAATTTTCGGTATTGTAGGATTAAGTGGTGCTGGTAAAACAACTTTAAGTAGATTACTTACAGGATTAACTGAACCAAGTAGTGGAGACATTGTTATTAAGCTTGGTGATGAATGGATTGACATGACAAAAGTAGGTCCTCTTAATAGAGGTCGTATCATGCCTTATTTAGGTTTATTACATCAAGAATACTCCTTATATCCTCACAGAGATATAATTGGAAACTTAACTGATGCTATTAGTCTTGATTTACCTGCTGAATTTGCTAAAATGAAAGCTATTCATGTATTGACTGCTGTTGGTTTTTCAAATGAAGCTGCTGAAGGATTACTTAATAAATATCCTGATGAATTAAGTGTTGGTGAAAAACACAGAGTAGCTTTAGCACAAGTGTTAATTAAAGAACCTAAGATTATTATTTTAGATGAACCAACTGGTACTATGGATCCTGTAACAAGAGTTATTGTTTCTGATTCAATTTTAAAAGCACGTGAAGAGTTAGATCAAACATTTATTATTATTTCTCACGATATGGAATTTGTTATTGATGTTTGTGATAGAGTAGCTATGATGAGAGGAGGAAAAGTATTAGAAGTTGATGATCCTGAAAAAATTGTAGGAATATTAACTGCTGATGAAAAAGAAGGAATGTTTAATAATTAATAATAACATTCTTTTATTTTTTTACTTTTTTTTATAAATTAAAATTTCATGGAGGATAATTATGAGTTGGGATGATGCACCATCACATATTTGTAGAGGTGGGGATAAAAGAGGTTTGGCATTTTGCTGCCCTCCTGTAAAACCATGTCCAGTTATGATTACATTAGATGAAGTTAATTTAACTCCTCAAGAATATATTGACATTAAAAATAAATTTGCAAAAGAAACAAGGTTAGGTGAAGGGCCTGGAACTTGTTTTGGTTCATTAGTGTGGTGTTGTAAACCTTCTAAACCATGTCCATTACGTGATATTACTTTAAGAAATATTAATATGTCTGTTGATGAATATTTAGATTTAAAAAAACAGTTATCTGAAGAGTTAGTAGGTAAAGAAGGAAGCACACTTGATGAAAATGCTATTGCTCTTTCAACTAATTTTAACATATCAAAAACAGAAGCATTAAAAGTCTTAGATGACTGTAATAATGATTTAAGAAAAGCAGTTCAATTGTTAAAAGTTAAATCTTTAGAAGAATCTGATTAAAATGAATTGGACTTCTATATATTTTAAAACTGAAAATTCTAATGTTTTTATTTTAGGTACTGGTGAAGTAGCTACTAGACGAGCCCATAAATTTCTTGATCATGGAGCTAATGTTGTTTTAGTTGGAAATCATCTTGATAATCAATTAAAACAAAAAGGAGCTACTTTAAAAAACTCATCTGAAATAGACAAACTGGTAGAATGGGCAGATATTGTTGTTATAGCTAGTGGTGATGTGGAACTTTCAGATTATGTTTCTAAAATAGCTAGTGATAAATTAATAAACAGAGCTGATTATCCAGAAAAAGGTAATGTTATTGTTCCAAATAGTTTTTATGTAGGTGATGTTGAAATTTCTATTTTTACAGGTTCTAAAAGTCCTTTGATTTCTAAATATTTACGTAAAAAGATTCAAAGTATAATTACTGAAGAGGACATTGTTAAAATCAAACTCCAGGATTATAGTAGAAAATTACTTAAAAACACTATTGATAATCAGAAAACTAGAAAAGAGTTATTATATAAATTATTTAACGATGAAACCATTAATGATTTAATTAAACAAGGGAATGTACAAGAAGCTAAAGTGTATATTGAAAATTTTATAAGTAATATTTAAGAGGTATTTTCATGATTATTAATTTAAGAGTTGATTACACTGTTGCAGATATTGAAACAATGGAAAATGTTTCTAAAGATATTGATGGAATCTTTGAAAATCTTAAGGAAAAATATTCTATTGATGAGTATGTTGAAATAGCTACTTGTAATAGAAAAGAATATTATATTCATAATGATAATTGTGTAATTGATGAGCCTCTTTTAGACCATGATAATAAAGCTATTATAATTGAACATGGTGATGTAGCTATTGAACATTTATTTAGAATGACTTCAGGTTTAGAATCTATGATTGTTGGTGAAGATCAGATTTTAGGCCAAGTTAAGGATGCACGTAATGTTGCAATAAAACAACGTCATTGTGGAAATGTTTTAGATAATATTTTTACTAAAGCTATTCATGTAGGTCAATTAGTACGTAATAAAACAAATATTAATAAGGGTTCTGTTTCTATTGGTTCTATTGCTGTTGATTTAGCTGAAAAACACTTTGGGGATCTTGAAAACAAGACTGTTTTAGTTATTGGTGCAGGTAAAATGGGTAGTCTTGTTGCTAAATCTTTATCTGAAAAGAATCTTGAAGCTATTTTTGTAGCTAATAGAACTTATTATGCTGCGGTTCAACTAGCTAAAGATTTAGATGGTGAAGCAATATTTTTTGATGATTTAAATGATTATTTAAAAACTGCAGATGTTGTAATAAGTGCTACTGGTGCACCTCATGCAATTATTACTAAAGAAAGATTGTCCAGTATTGATGGAGATTTTAAGGATTTATTCATGGTTGATATTGCAAATCCTCGTGATATTAGTGTTGATGTTAAAGAATTAGGTGTTAATTTATGTAATATTGATGATTTACGAGAACTTGCTGAGAATAATAAAGCTCAAAGAAAAAATGAATCTATTGAAGCTGAAAAAATAATCGAAAATGATTTTAATTTACTTAAAGAATCCTTTAAAATAATGGAAATTGATGACATTCTTGGTAATTTGCGCTTATCTATGGAAGATATAAGACAACGTGAAACACAAAAAGCAATAGTTAAATTATCTGATGTAGATGGTAGTGTCAAAGTTTTAGATAATCTAACAAAATCAATTGTAAATAAAATATTCTATGATATTAATAAAAATTTAAAACAAGCAGCAAAAGAGGATGAACAAAAAGTTATAGAAATGGCAGAATATATTTTCAAATAATCTATTCAAACATTCCTTTAATATCCAAATTCTTAATTTTACTAGTTTTTAAAGCATATTCAACATCAGACATATCAACAATTTCTCTATCCTCAGAAATCGCATGATGTAGAGCTGTTTTAAGTATCTTTTCCTTAATATCTCTTCCAGACATATTTTTAGTAATATTAACTAATCTTTCTAAATTAAAAGAATTCTCTAAAGGATAGGTAGCTAGATACTTCTCAAATATTTCTCTTCTCTCATCATCTGAAGGTAAACTAAACTCAATTTCTTCTTCAAATCTACTTCTAATAGCTAAATCAAGAGAACCACAGCTATTTGTCGCAGCAATAGTAATAATAGACTCATTATCAGCTATTCCATCCATTTCATTTAAAAGAGCATTAACAATCTCTGCAACATCTCCTCTTAGAGACTGAAATGACCTATGAAGTCCAACAGCATCAAATTCATCAATAAAAATAATAGAAGGAGTTTGTTTTCGAGCCTTCTCAAAAAGTTCATGAATTTTAGATGCACCATCTCCAACATGATCACCAATAAGAGATGTAGCTTTTATTAAAAATAAAGGAACTTCAAGCTCATTAGCTAGTGCTTTAACAAGCATAGTTTTACCTGTACCTGGAACACCATGAAACAAAATGTTTTTAGGAGCCCAATCACCAAATTTCTCAGGTTCTTCAATATACTTTATTAAAACTTTAACTTTATTTTTAGCATGAACTTGACCAACAACATCTGAAATCTTCAAATTACTTTTAGCTATTTTAGGTTCTTTAGTTTTAGAAACATTATCTTCTAATAACTTAATTTTAGT
>JABUVA010000019.1:47844-50329 GCA_021442885.1 Methanobrevibacter sp.
CCCATCCATTCTCCTGCTTTTGCAGATTTAAATAAATGTTCAATACTACTATTAACTGTTTTTTCAGTTACAGAACATAGATTTATATAATAAGGTCCATGCATTGAAACTAAAATATTATTTTCTTTAGAACCTTCTTTTAATACATTTGCTGACTTTTCACTGATTCTAACACCACGAACAGCACCATATTCAAAAGAATCAAGACCTTCATCTTTAATATATTTTGTTGCTTTATACACAGGACCTTTATAATTAACAGGTTTTCCAGAAGGTCCAAATAATACTTTAGAAGTCATTTTATCAAAAAAAGAGTAAAAATATGGAAATTATAAAATTCCCATTGCTTTATTAGTTTTAGCTATTGATTTTTCGTTGTCACTTTCCATTTCAAGCATTGCACGAATAGCATCAATACTTTCAGGAACTACATCAGATTCTTGGTGAACAGCTTGCATATAGTAAAGCTCATTACCAACAACATTTATAGATTCTCTCCATACTGGAATTTCATATAAATCGTTTCTATTTCTACCAAGTTCTTTAGCATATTCCATTAACTCAGCAGTAGAACCTAATCCTGCACCTGCATCAACAACCATGACTCTTGAACGTTTTTCTAATGCATCAATAATATCTTCAGTTTTAACATCAGTGTTGTTAATTTCAATCATTAAATTATGTTGATGCATTAAAGTAGTTGGTACAAGTAATGCCATTGTTGTAACATCAATATCTCCCATAACAGTTTTTACATCAGGACCATGGTGAGATGGGACCTTTGGAGGGTTTGGAACTATAGCATTAATAGGGCCTTTTTTAATTTCACCAGGATCAGAGCCTCTTCTAACCATTACAGCTCTAACCTTTTCAATATCAACAATAGGGTCTATTGTATGTAATGTACGAGTAAGTCCTGTAGTGTTACAAGAAACAACTCTAGTGTAATCTGCACCATAAGAGTCATCATAATTTGCAAAAGAGTTAAATGAAAGACCAGTTAACTCATGATCTTCTCCACCTTGGTAGATAGCTTTAACACCTTCTTTTTTATACATTTCAAGATTTTTAGGACCAATATTTCCAGGAGTACAATCAACAACAATATCTGCTTTTTGAATCATATCTTCAACAGTTCCTGCTATTTCAATTCCAGCATCTTTAAATTGTTGTTCACGTTCTGGGATTCCAATGTATAAATCATAACCCTTTTCTTCAACAGCACTTCTAGCTTCATAGTTAGGTCTTGTTTTACTAACTCCAATAACTTTCATATCATCTTGAGCAGCTACAGCATCAGCTACTCTTTTTCCAATGGTTCCATATCCATTAATAGCTACTGATTTCATATTATCCCTAAAATAATTTTAATTTATAATTTAATTTTTATAACTTAATTTATATATAATTTGATATTTAAAAAAGGATAAGTTGAAATGTTGTTATTCTACTTTAAAACCAACATCTTCAACAGCTTCTGTTATATCATCATCAGAAACACTATCATCAAGTTTAATTTCAACAGTTCCAGTTTCTATGTTAGCTTTTGCTTCATCTACACCATCAATGTCTGTAAGTGAAAGTTCAACAGCAGCTACACATGAAGGACAGTGCATTCCTACAACTTTTATTGTTTTTTCTACCATAATATAAATCTCCTTTGTTTAGTATTTAATTATAAATCAATAATTTATAAATTTTTACCAATTCTCTACAACAACATAATTTGAAGTTAATAAACTATTATATTCAGTTGTTATTATGTAACTTCCAGGTTGTAAATTAATATTCAAACTTGCTGATCCATCTCCTTGTGTTGTTCTTTCATAAAATACTCCATTTATATTAAATCTAATATGTTGACCAGATAAAGGATTACCATTATTGTCAAGTGCTGTTATTTTAAATGGTTTTCTATTATAAGGAGTCATTTGAATATTTTCTGATTTAATAGTTGGTAAAACTTTAATTTCTTTAGAGACTTGTAAATTGTTATATTTTACTGTTATTATATAGTCTCCAGGAGCTAAATTAATATTTAATTTAGCTATTCCTTGTGAATCTGTTGTTCTGCTATACATTATACCATTAATATTAATGGATATTTTTTGATCTTTAGCAGCATTTCCTTGTGAATCTAGAATTTTTACAAGGAATTGTGAATCATTTTTAAAGTATTTAACAAGATTATCACATTCTATTGTTGAAAGAACTGTTACACTATTGGATATTCTTTCATTTGTTGTTAGGTGTTCAACAGTTATAATATATGTTCCAGGATTTAAATTAATTTTAAGAGTAGCAAATCCTTCAGCATCAGTAGTTCTGTAATAAAACACTCCATTAATATTTAAAGATACTTTTTGTCCACTAGCTACTGTTCCATCTTTGTTTAACACTTGTATTGTGTAATGAGTATTATTTTGGAAGTATTTTACAATATTATTTCCTATTATTGTTGGTTTAACATAAACATTTACATCAA
>JABUVA010000019.1:52341-58470 GCA_021442885.1 Methanobrevibacter sp.
CATAGTTAAATGTTCCACCAGTGATGCTTATTACAGGTTTTACAGATTCAACAGTTACAGTTTTTGTTGTACTTGTTGCTGTATTGTAATTATCATCACCTACATAAATAGCATAAATGTTATGACTACCTTCAGTAAGTGTGTTAGATATATATTCGGCTTTTCCATTATAGATACTACTTTCCCCAACTTTATTTCCATCAATGTAGAATTCTACAGTTCCTGTTGATCCTGTTGTTACTGTTGCGATTATTGTTACTATATTCTCATTTAGTATAGTGTCTATAGATACTGTTGAAGCTATTTTAGAAACAGTAATGGTTTTTTTAGTTTCTACAGGAAGATAATTTTCATTTCCACTGTAAGTTGCAGTTAAAGTATATACATTAGCTTTTAAATCAGTTATAGTTGTTACTCCATTTCCATTTGACAATGTAATCGGATAATCTTTTCCATTTATATTAATTGTAATTGCACCATTTAATCCAGTGTTGCCTGCTTTTAATTCAACACTTACAGGAAGATTTTGACCATAATTAATGTTTCCAGCAGTAATAGTTAATGTTGGTGTGGCTTTTATAATTTCTACAGTTGCAGTATTCATTTTAGATGTATCAGAAGCATATTCTACTTTAACAGTATGAATTCCCACATTTAAAGGAGGTAAGTTTACATTTAAAGTACTTGAAGTTGCAGTGTATGTTCCAATTTTATTATTATCTACATATACATTAACATTTCCAGAAATTGGTGTTGTTATTGTAACTGTTGAAGTAGCACCATATTCAAATATTCCACCACTAACAGCAATATTTCCAGCTGGAGAAACAGTAAAGGATATTGTCGGAACTGTAACTCCATAATGATTATCATCTCCATTATATATAACATAGGCAGAATAGGTACCAGCTGTTAAACCATTAAGTTCATATTCTACTTTACCATTATTTAAAGCACGATTTGCAAGTTTCCAAATTAAATAAAGTTCAATATTACCTGTTACTCTTTCATCAGTGGTTACAATCATCTTTCCAACTTCTCCTTCAATATAATTATTTACAATTAATGATATTTGAGGAGTTATTTTGGATATTGCAATATCTGTTTTTGCACTAGTTGAAATATAATTTTCATTTTCAACAGATGTAGCTGTTATTTCATACCCTTTAACAGGTAAGTCTTTTATTTTAATTGTGCCTTTTCCATCTACTACATTAACAATATGGTCTTCATCATTGATATTAACAATTACCTGTCCATTTAGATTAGCATCATTAAGGCCTTTAAGAGTTACCTCAATTGTTATTTCTTCACCATAATTAGCATTTGATGAGCTAACAGTAAGTGTTGGTTTAATTTGAGTAATTTCTAATGTTGTGATGCCACTATAACTTGAATCTGTTGTTGATTCTATTTTTATTGTGTATTTTCCACTATTTAAATCAGAAATTGGAATATTTTGTGATAGTGAGTTAAGATTATAAGTTCCTTTTTTAACACCATTAACATAAATATTATAAATTCCATATTTCGATGATGATAATACAACATTAACATAAGCAGAAGTTCCATAGCTAAATTTTCCACCAGTTACAATAATAGGAGTGTCATCAACAACAGTTAAAATACCATTTCTTACATTTAAAATGTCAAATCCTAAAATTGTACCAGTCACAGTTTTATTTCCAATTGTAGTTGGTGTGTAAGTGCCAGACCATTTATTATCTTCATATGTTAATAATCCTAGATTATTTGATTCAATATTTTTATTAGAACCAATAATATTTCCATTATCATCAGTTAAGTTTGCTGTTAAAGTATATGGTAAATTTAAATATCCTTCACCATTATTAAATACTAAATTAGCTGTACTTGTTATTGTTCCTTTATTGTAAATTCCTGCATTTGTAGATGTTATTTTATTTTTATCAAAATTAGCTTCACCATTTACATAGATTTCACTAATTCCATTATTATCACTATTGAAATTACAATTTTTAACAGTAGCTTTTCCATTTATTAAAATAGAGTTTCCAGTTTCTCCTTCATTATCAACAAAATTACAATTTAAGATAGTTGCAATAGCACCATTAGCCACAGTAATTGCTGTGCCTTTGGAGTTTATTAAATTAATATTTTTAAGAGTAACACTACATCCATTAGCTATTTCAAATATTGAAATTAAATTGTTAGCATCTAAAACTGAAATACCTACGCCATTTTTATCTCCACCATTTAAAGTAATATTTTTATTTATAATAATTGGGACTTCTCCGTTAGATGCCCAGTATGTTTTATTTCCTAAAAATACTTCGGAATCTGCTTCTGAATTATTAATTTTAGTTTGAACTGCTTCAAAAAGACTTTCACTTGTAAATGCTTTGATCGGATTACTACCATCAACTAATTGGTAAATTTTTATAGGATTTTCATCAATACTTCTGTAGGTTAGTTTAACTGTAAATTTGTCTCCATTTTTTAATGGGATAAATTTTTCTAACTCATAAGTGAAATAACCTGAACGTGTTTCTAAATTGGTTTGTGTTAATTTAACTTCATTATTTACAATAATTTCAGCATCAATGTAACAAGGATAACTTAAATAAGTTGAATATGCAGCTAGATAATCATTTCCAGTAGAGGTGAATGTTTCTGAAAGAACTATTCTATTTCCAGGATAATATTGTTTGTTACTAATTGCAGATAATGAATTTTGATAATTTTTGTTATATCTAACTGTATCATTAAAAATAAAGGTCCATCTTTCTAAATCTCTACCTAAAATAGATGCATCATAATATGAAACATAAGCAAAACCATTTTGCCCCCAATTGTCTCCCCAGCTGTTTTGAATAATAAATGCACCATCTCCAGGTGGATATGCCCATGGGGCTCTATCAAAGTTATACCTACTATAGCTATCATCCCATCCAATAATAGCAATATCATGGTTTGGATCATATGTTTCTCCGTAGGTATCTCCTTTTTCATTAGCATATGCATAATTACAGTATATTGTATAAATTGCCCCATAATCTAAAATTGCTTGTTTTATTTCATTTAAATCAGTTGCATTTTTACGAGCAGGTAAATTAAGTGCATTTTGAACATGAACAACACTATCAGTAATTTCAGAATAATGATAACCATTAGACCATGGATCAGTTGTTTCAAGAACAGGACCCATCCAACTTACAAGATATGCAATAGCATCAGTACCGTATGATCCAGTATCATAAGTTACACTTGTATCAATATAATCCATAATAAGATTTACCATATTTGCAACAGATAATTCCTTGGTATCTGGGAAAACATTATCTCCATTTGTAGCTTTTAAAATACAAGCCTCTAATGTACTTATTGCTGCATTCGCCCAACAAGTACCAGTCATACCTTGATGTTTAACAACTCCTGTGTATCCATAATCTCTTAAATCGTATTTTGTTGGGTATGTGCCTTCATATAGAGGATTATACATTAAAAATTGATAATTTTTACTTCCAATAAGTCCTAATGTATTTGCAGAACCTTGGACTGTAACTGGAGTATCTTCTAGAATACTTGAAATATTTAGTGAATATCCATTTTTTACAATTAAATCTGGATTTGTTGATTCAGCTACTCCAAAATAACAATCAATAAGTGTGGGCTCATAGTTTTCAATGTTTATTGTAGCAGATTCATTAACTTTATTGTTGTTTGTAAAATTGGTGTTGTATGCTCTTAAATTTCCCTGACAATTAATAGCTCCACCGTTATTGTCATTAAAGTTACAACCAATTATTACTAAATCCCCGTCATTATTAACAAATACCGCTCCATTATTGCTATTTGAGTTAATAAAGTTTATATTTTTTAAAACAATGCCATAATTTCCGTCAATAGATAAAATTCCAGATAAACCATTTGCATTTAATGTAGATATTCCACTACCATTTTCATATGCTCCATCAAGAACAATATCTCGGTAGATATTTATTTCACTACCTTCACCTTTATATTCTGTGTTATTTAAATAAATTATTGGACAGTCGGTATCGACTGCATTTTGAACATCTGCAAAGGTGTAGGTGTTATTTTCACCACATACAGCAGATATTCCTAATAGTATTGTTATTATAATTAAAAATATTTTAATTTTCATAAAAATTCACTCAGGAGTTAGTTTTTTTTTAAATCGTCCATATTTATCAATATTTTTTATTAATTTGTTCTATGAAAAATATGTAATTTAAACCAGTTTTTTTATTATATATAATATATTATATATATACTTTNATTTATATATATACTTTTTTGTTTATTGATATACGAATAAAAAAATAGAAAAAAAGAAAGACTAATTAAATAGTCTAATCAAATTCACTAGTTAAATGACCTAAAAAGTTTTGCATACGTTTATTATTATCACTAAATACTTCTTCAGGAGTACCTTCTTCTAAAATAAAACCATCTTCCATAAAAATAATTTTATCAGAAACATTTTTAGCGAAATTCATTTCATGTGTAACAATAACCATAGTCATATTTTCCTTTGCTAAATCTTTTATTACCTTTAAAACTTCTCCAGTAAGCTCAGGATCTAATGCTGATGTTGGTTCATCAAAAAATAGTATATCTGGATTCATTGCTAAAGCTCTTGCAATAGATACTCTTTGTTGTTGTCCACCAGATAGAGATTTAGGATAAAAATTCTCTTTATCTTCTAAATTCATTTTTTTAAGTAATTCCCTAGCTTGTTTATATACTTCTTCTTTATCTCTTTTTTGAACTTTAATTGGAGCATTTACTATGTTTTCTAGAACAGTATGATGTGGGAATAAGTTAAAACTCTGAAATACTAATCCAAATTGTCCATTAAAGTTTATTTCACCTGAATCAATTGTTTCAAGACCAGTTGCACATCGAAGTAATGTAGATTTTCCAGAACCAGAAGGACCTATAATTGATAAAACATCTCCTTTGTTTACTGTTAGACTAATATTTTTTAATATTTCTTTATCATCAAATGATTTTTTAAGGTTTTTTATCTCAAATAAACTCATAAAATCACCATTCTAATAATAAGTCATTTGTTTTTCAATATAGGACATAATGTATGCTACAAGTGCATTAAACACATAATAAAATACACCAGCAATTAATAATATTGTAATTGAAGCATTAGCTGCGGCAATTTGTTTAGCTACTGTAAATATTTCTGGAATTGCTATTACAAATGCTAAAGATGTATCTTTTACAAGAGTAATTGTTTCATTTGTTATTGAAGGCATTGTAATTCTAAACATTTGAGGCATCATAATTTGGACAAATGTCTGATTTTTACTATATCCTAATATTTGTGCTGCTTCAAGTTGGCCTTTTGGTATTGATTCAAATCCTCCTCTAAATATTTCAGCAAAGTATGCAGAATAATTTAGGGTAAATGCTATTATCACAGCTATAAATCTATATGTCTGAGATAAATGGAATCCAAATAAAAAATAAGGTCCAAAGAATATAACAATCAATTGTAACATTAATGGTGTTCCTCTCATTATAGAAATAAATACTCTCATTATTCCAGTTAAAATTTTATTTCCACTTCTTCTAAATGAACAGACTACAAGTCCTAAGGGGATCGAAAATAAAAGGGTTAATGAGAAAATCTCTACAGTTGTAATCATGCCTTTTATTAATTCTCCAATAACTGTTTCTAATAACATAATATAACCCATTTTTAATTATTATTTATTTTTTAGTATAATAGAATCTGGAATGCCATATTGAGAATATTTTTCTGCAATTCTAGCTATAGTTCCATCTTTCATCATTTCATCTAATGTTTTCTGGACTTGGTCTCTAAGTTCTGTATTTCCTTTCATAAAACCAATTGCATATTGTTCAGAGGATATTGTTTCATTTAGAATTATATATTTATTTTCTCCATTTCTAGATTCAACATTATATTTGGCCACACCCATATCCATTGCAAGTGCATCACAGGCATAAGAGTCTAAATCCATAAATCCAGTATTATAATCCTCTATTTGTGTTAATTCTTTAAAGGTATCTGCTAATGGTTTTTCATCTCCTTGTAAAGCTGAAAGTGCTGATGAGTCTTTTTGGGTTTCAACAATTTTTCCT
>JABUVA010000019.1:59426-64222 GCA_021442885.1 Methanobrevibacter sp.
AGCTATTGTGAATATTATAAAAACTATAATAATATATTTAATTTTTTTATTCATAGATACGCTCATTTCAATGTTTTTTATAATTATTTAATTAAAGGGAAGTGTTAAATTTTTTGCTTAAGTGGATTTAAAAGGGAGAATTTATCATGTCCTATATATCTCCTCTTCCAAAGATTGCTTCATTGTTTATGAAGTGGCAATTATTCACATTTAAATTTCCTTGGCAATAAATAGCACCATTTGATGGGTTAAATTTATCTTTTGTTTCAATACTGTTTTTGAAAGTTACATTATTAATAGTTAAAGTCTTATCTGGGGAAATTTGGAATATTCCACTTTCTCCATTTGCATCAATAGTATGTCCATTACCATTAATCTCTAGATTCTTATCAATTGTAAAACCAATATTTTTTTCTGTATTTTTATAATCTTTTTCTAAATTTAATGTGTTAGTAGCATTGTTTATAGCTATTTGTAAATCTGTAAAAGTTCCAACGTCCACTTTATCTGTACTTACAGTGTTATTATCTGCTGCTGAAACTGCACTTAGTGACAATGCAAATATTAACACTAAACAAAATATTAATAGTTTATTTTTAAGTTTAATTGTATCACTCCCCCTTAATTATGATTATGTATAATAATAGATTTCAAATAATAAAATTAGTAAAAATTCTGTAATTTATTTGCTATTATTAAATCTTCATAATTCTTACACTTTTTTTTCTTATTAACTCTTTATATAGTCTTTTATTCTTGTCTAAGCAATAATAGGGGGCGTTTTTCTTGATTTTAAAAACTTTTTAGTTATCCACAGTATTTATTGTTTATTGAATATTTGGGAATAATTATTCTTAACTACTTCTAGATATCTATTTAAAAATGTTTACTTTGCATTACTACAGTATCATCATCTATGAAGAAAATAGGGCACTTTTTAGCTTTATTATCATCAAAATTACAATCTTCAAGTTTTATTTTACATTTTTCAGATGAATATAAAGCTCCAGCTTTATTTTCTGCAGTATTGTTGTTGAAAGAAGAATTATGGGCATTTAGTGTACATTTGTCTTCTAAATATATTGCTCCACCATAACCTCCTTTATTTAATGCAAATTCTGTGTTATCTAGAGTTAAACTACTCTCATCTTCCATATAAATCGCCCCACCTTCGTCACGCCTTATTGTTTTAGTTATAGCAACATTATTGGTGAATTTACTATTTGATATCTTAATATTACTTTTTTTATCTCCATAAATTGCCCCACCCCATTTTCCATGATTTTCAGTGAAATTACTGTTATTTATTGTTAAGTGTGACCTAGTTCCTACATATACTGCTCCGCCTTTGTAATAACACCATAATCTTTCTGCAACATTCTTTTTAAATGTACAATTTGAGATGGATATAGAACAGTCTTCATCAATATAAACTGCACCACCAAAACCACCTTCTCCATTAATAAAATTTATATTAATAATATTGACAGTTAAACCTTTATTAATCTCAAATATTTGATTAGCATCTCCATTAATAATAGACCTAATGTTAGAGTTTTCTTTGGACGCACCATTAATTGTTATGCTCTTTTTGATAGTGATTGTTTTTTCTATATTATAATTGAATCCATTTAAATATACAATTTCACCTTCATTATAGCTATCTATATAATTTTGCAGGCTTTTATAAAGTTGTTCTAAATTACATTTAGTTTCCTTGTTATTTGTACAAGTACAATTTTTAATATTTACGTTTTTGCCACTGATTAATTGATTATTTATTGATGTTATATTATTAAAATCAGAATTTTCAATATATATTTTACAATCATTTTCAATATATATTGGAATTTCTTTATTTTTAGCATAATTATTGGCGAAATTACATTTAGACATGATTATGTCGGATTTTGACTCTCCATATATGCAAGCACCATCGTCACCTGCTTTATTATTGGTGAAATTACAATTATTAAAATTAATTTTACATTCAGTTCCGTATATTACTCCACCTTCTCCGTTTATTACAAAAATTTTTGCAAATAAATCTCCTAATGCGCCTGTAAATCCACCTAGAATTGCACCTACTACTGCACCTGAAGGTCCACCTAACAATAGACCAATAAGTGCACCTGATGCTGCACCTGTAAGACCTCCTAACAATGCACCACCAACTCCTCCAAGTTCACCACCTAATGCACCTTCAAGTCCATGTTCAATCATCCCTAATGGTATATTTAAAAGAGCTCCTTTTAGTGCACCTATAGGTCCTCCTGTTAATCCACCTGTTATTGCACCTTCTATTGCATGTTCAATTGCACCTATAATCATACCACCTATTCCACCTCCAATAGCTCCGCCATGATCTCCAAAGATACTAGAGGACATTACATCATTATTATCAAATTTACAATCACTAATGTTTATTATAGATTTTTCATCTACAAATATTACTCCACCTTTCACACAATGATTATAACTTAATGTAGAATTATTAACATTCAACATAGAATTTTCATCTATAAATATTGATCCTCCTTTCTTTTTACCTACATTTAAGAGTAGAATTGATTTATTAATAAATATTGTACCTTTTTTACCACAGTATATGGCACCACCATAATCTGCTATGTTATTTACAAAAGTACTATTAATAATTGATAATTTTCCATTTTCGTTTAGATATATGGCACCACCATCATCATCTGCAGTATTGTATAAGAAAGAACAATTAATAATAAACACATTTGCAAATTTATTGATAAATATTGTTCCACCTTTAGATGAGGATTTGCAATTAATAAATAAGATATTAGAAAAAGTAACTGTGGCTCCATTATTAATATTAAAAATTTGACTTTTTTTATTTCCATCAATTGTGGATATTAAGTTTGGATTATCTTTTGATGCACCATTTATGGTTATATTTTTATTAATGGTGATTACTCCCCCACCTAATACAGTCGTAATAAAAGTACCGTTTAAATATATTGTTTTTTCATCATTGTTTTTAATTGTATTAGCTAAATAATTAAGGTCTTTAAAGTTTGTTTCTTTGTAATAATTATAAGTTACATTTTTACATACTAATAAATCCTTATTATAGCAATGGAAAGGGAAGTTATTTAAAAGATCTATTATTATTGTATTATTAATTAAAACTGCTGTATTTTTATCAGCATAAATTACATTACATTCATTATCTGCAATATTAAAAAAGAATTGGGTGTCGTTAACATGTATTTTAGAATTTTTTTCAAGATATATTGTTCCTTTATCATTAGAAGTATTATTAACAAATGTAGAATTATTAATTGTCAAAACAGAATTATCGAGCATATAGGTAGCACTCCCATAATCTATTGCCTTGTTGCTTTTGAATATTGTGTTTCTAATTTTTATTTCACAGTTACTATCTCCGCATAATGCTCCACCACAAATTCCAATATTATTTGTGAATTTGGAATTATTTACTGTCAATTTACTACTCTTTCCCATATAAATTGCTCCACCTTTTCGGCTTAAAATACTGATTGTTTTAACAGTGTTATCCTTAAAATCACAATCAGATATATTTATTGTACTTTTTTCATTTCCCGTAATTGCACCACCATTAGCTGCTTGATTATGGGTAAAGTTACAATTTTTCACTGTTAAATTAGAGTTATGATTTGTATAAATAGCACCTCCTGAAATATAGATAAAGAGATACTTAGAGGTATTATTGTTAAAACAACAATGGCTAATATTTACATTACTATGTTCATCAATGAAAATTGCACCACCGATTACAGAATTACCATTAATAAAGTTTATGTTTAGAATGTTTACATGAACATTTTTTCCAATATTAAATATTTGATTTTTATTTCCATCTAATGTAGATATTAAATTAGGATTATTCTTTGACGAACCATCAATAGTTAAATTCTTATTGATTTCAATTGTTCTTTCATCTGAAGTCTTTTTATATGTACTTCCATTTAAATAAACTACACTTCCATCATGAGCATTATTAATAGCTGTTTTAATTGATGAAAAGTTATCAACAACTACATCATTAGTATTAGAAGCTGATACAACAGATAGGGATATACTAATTAAAAATAATATCATTAATATTGATATGATGTATTTTTTGTATATGATAAATAAAACCTCCATTTTATAATGGTAATTTTCTTATTAGTTGGTGGATGTAGGTTTTAAACTTATTCTCAGTTATTTATTGAAACTTTTGTTTAATTTCACATTAAACTTTTATATCTTCATTTTTAAGATTTTTAATAAGTTGTATAATAAAGAAGTAAAGTTTAGGCATACCTAAATCATCACCTAATGTATAGATAGAACATTTACATATATAAATATTTAGGCATGCATAAATTCTCACATGGTGGTTGTAAAATTTAGTAGGCTTATTTTCTATTATATTCAATAAACTCTTCATCAGATGAGGATACAATTTAAGTATCTTGACAAATAATGTTTTTTTTGTTTAAATCATAAAATCTCTTTAGTTATTAAAAATAAATGGAAATAAAGGTTTTTCTTTTCACATACAAACAGACATTGGTATAATTTCAAAATTTATTTAAAATTACTGGTTGTTGTCCATTGCCATAAGTGTAGAAGATTATTAAAAACAATATAAAATTAGTATTGAATACAGTAATAATAAAGAAATAAAAAATTAAATTAGGTATAAAAATAAATGGAATTTAACTGAAAATTATTTATTAAATTTGGTTTGAGGTTGTTTTCCATGTCCAATCTCTAACAAACATTCTATTTTC
>JABUVA010000001.1:0-2600 GCA_021442885.1 Methanobrevibacter sp.
TTAACTAAAGAAAATGATGTATTATCTTGTTTATGTACAAATAATATTAATACTAGTAAAGCAGTTGCTACATTAGCTCCAGATTATTTGGCTGTAGAGCCTCCAGAACTTATTGGAACTGGTATTCCTGTTTCACAGGCACAACCGGAAGTTGTAGAAGATACTGTTAAAGAAGTTAAAAGTATTAATAAGGATATTAAAGTTTTATGTGGTGCTGGAATATCTACTGGTGAAGATATGGCTGCTGCATTAGAATTAGGTGCTGAAGGTGTATTACTTGCATCTGGAATTATTAAAGCAGAAAGCCCTAAAGATGCTTTAATTGATCTTGTTAGTAAAATTTAAATTATTGAGTGAGAAGATGGCTAAGGATTTTAATACAATTGATGATTTTGATATAAAAGATAAAACAGTACTTGTAAGAATTGATATTAACTCTCCAGTTGACCCAAGTAATGGTTTAATTTTAGATGATACTAGATTAAGATTACATTCACAGACAATAAGAGAATTATCTGAAAAAGGTGCTAAAGTTGTTATTTTAGCCCATCAAAGTCGTCCAGGTAAAAATGATTTTACTAGTTTATCTCAACATGCTAATGAGTTATCTAAAATTTTAAATTTAAATGTTAAATATACTGATGCATTGTTTTCAAGCTCTGCAAAAAAAGATATTATTAATCTTGAACCTGGAGAAATTCTTTTACTTGAAAATGCACGTTTCTTTTCTGAAGAATCACTTTCACGCTCTCCTGAAGAGCAATCTAGAACAATTTTAGTTCGTAGTTTAACTCCTATTATTGATTATTTCATTAATGATGCATTTGCAGCTGCTCACAGATCTCATACTTCTCTTGTTGGATTTACTGTTAACACTCCATCTGCTGCAGGTAGAGTGATGGAGAAAGAATTAACTGTTATTCAAAATGCATTAGATAATGTTAAACATCCTTGTGTTTTTTTATTAGGTGGGATGAAACCTGATGATTCTATTGAGGTTATGGCAAATGTATTAAGTAATGGTACTGCTGATAAAGTTTTAACAACTGGTATTGTTGCTAACATTGTTTTATGGGCTGCAGGTCATGATATTAATGATGTTAATAGAGCATTTATTGAAAGTAGAGGTTATGGAGATATGGTTGATAAAGTAAAACCTCTTTTAGAAGAATTTGGCTCTGAAAAAATTGTATATCCAAGTGATGTAGCTATTGAAAAAGATGGAGCAAGAGTTGATGTTGGAATTGATAATATTCCTAATAATTCAATATTTGATATTGGTGTAGATACTATTAAAGAATATGCTCAAATTATAAGAGAATCAGAAATGGTATTTGCAAATGGTCCTGCAGGAGTATTTGAAAATCCGATGTTTGCAATAGGTACAGAAGATTTAATAAATGCAATAGCTTCTTCAAAAGCATTTTCAGTAATTGGAGGAGGCCATATTGCTGCTGCTACAAATGGTGCAGGTCTTGCTAGTGAAATGGATCATGTAAGTAGTGGTGGTGGAGCATGTATTAATATGCTTGCAGGTAAACCTTTAGTAGCTGTTGAAGCACTTAAAAATTCAGCAAAAAAAGAGGAATAGGAAATTTTAAATTTTCCTTATTTTATATTTTTTGATATTTCTAATAATTTCTCAGAAACTTTTTTTGGATTATCAGAATCCATAATTGCACTAACAACACATAATCCAGCTATTCCAGTATTTTCTAATTCCTGAGCATTTTCTATTTTTATACCACCAATAGCTACTACTGGAATGTCTACTGCATCAGATATCTGTTTAAGACATTCTTTACTTACTCGATTAGGATTTTTCTTTGTTAGTGTAGGGTAAATAGCACCGCACCCTAAATAGTCTGCCCCGTCTTCTTGAGCTTTTAATGCTTCTTCTATGTTGTGTGCTGATACTCCAATAATCTTATTATTTCCTACAAGTTTACGTGCAACATCACAAGGCATGTCACTTTGTCCAATATGGATTCCAGCACAATCTACAGCAAGCATTATATCAATTCTATCATCAATAATTAATGGGATGTCATATTTATCTGTAATTTCCTTAACTTTCAAAGCTAGATTATAAAGCTCACCACTATCTCCAGTTTTTTCTCTCAACTGGACTATAGTAACTCCGCCTTTTATAGCATTTTCTATTGTTTTTAGAAATCTTTCAACATTATCATCATGATTTGTCACTAAATAAAGTTTTAAATCTTCAACATTCATAATATCACAATATCTGCTTTTGATATTAACTCGTTAGAATCTGTTTTTGAAAGATAATCAATTAAAAAAGTTCTAAATGAACCAGTACCTAAATCAAGTTCATCTACTTTAGCTCTTGCTTTTTCACCTGCAATATTCATTGCTAAAATAGCTATCAAACTCCCAGCAAGTACATCTCCAACACTAATACAAGTTCCAAGAATTGATGTAAGCATACAGCCACTTCCAGTAATTAAAGGCATCATATCATCACCATTTTTAATAGCTATTGTGGTTTTTCCATCAGATATGATGTCAATCTTTCCACTAGCTATAATAACAGTGTTTAATTTATCTGCAAGTGTTTTAATAAGTTCTCCATTCTC
>JABUVA010000001.1:2691-22748 GCA_021442885.1 Methanobrevibacter sp.
GCTTTAATTTCACTCATATTTCCGCGAATTGCAGCTATATTAAATTTTAATAAATCTAAGACAATATTATTTCTTAAATCTCCAATTCCCACTCCAACAGGATCTATAACAACAGGAGTATTAATTTTATTTGCACATTCTGCTGCAATTTTCATAGCTTTAATCTGATTTTTGTTAGTTGTTCCAATGTTTATAACAACAACATCAGATATTTTAACAAAATCTTCAATTTCTTCAGATTCTTCTGTCATTACAGGAGATCCTCCAATAGCTAGAACAGCATTTGCACAGTCATTAACAGTTACAATATTTGTTATACATTCTGTTAATGGTGTTATTTCTCGAATTTTTTCTAGTTTTTCTGGAATTTGATTTAAGATTTTTTCATTTTTCATAAATTTATTATTTATCTTTAAATTATTTAAATTTAATTTCTTATTTTTTCATATAACTAAATTTTAAGTGGTATTTTAGTTTTTAAATAATTATAATCTTTATCATATTTTTGGTTTTTATGATAAATAGCTATCAATATGTTTTTAACCATTTTATCTGTTAATAATTTTTATTTTAATTATAAAAAGAAATTAAGGAGGATTCTCCTTGAAATAGGGATAGTTCTTAATATTTTTTAAATCAAATTTTGTTGTTGTTAATAAAGTGATGAATTTCATAGTAAACTATTTAAAGTAGTAGTTATAATATATTTATTTGTTGTAATAATTATAATAATTATCATGCCTCGATAGCTCAGTCTGGTGGAGCGCGAGACTTGTAATCTCGTGGTCGCGGGTTCAATTCCCGTTCGGGGCTTTTCAAATTCTTTTCTTAAAATTAATTTAAATTTTACTCATATTAGTTTTAAAAAAGAAACATTTATATACTATTATATAGATATTATTAAAAGTATGATATTTATATCATTCTTCAATGTGGGGACCGTAGGGTAGCTTGGTCGATCCTTTGGGCTTTGGGAGCCTGAGACTCCGGTTCAAATCCGGGCGGTCCCATCAAAGTCCCGCCTTAGCTCAATTTGGCAGAGCGTTGGACTGTAGATCCAAATGTTGCTGGTTCAAGTCCGGCAGGCGGGATTTACATTTAAATATGTAAAAATATGTTTTCTTAATGTTAGATTATGAAAACATTTATATAGTACTTTTTAGAAAAAGTATTGTTGTATTTATATTTAACCAGTTGATTAAATATAAATTTGTAAGTTAAATATTTGCCCTGGTGGTGTAGGGGCTATCATGTGGGCCTGTCGAGCCCGCGACTCGGGTTCAAATCCCGGCCAGGGCGCTTTCAAATATTTAATTTTCCGAATGTTTTTAAGGGCCCGTAGCTCAGTCTGGCAGAGCGCTTGGCTTTTAACCAAGCGGCCGCGGGTTCAATTCCCGTCGGGCCCGTTTCTAATTTTATATTTTAATCATTTTAACTTTTCTAGCTGGAGGAAATAAATTTGTCAAAAATAGATATATTAGAACATAAACTTGTTCCAAACCATGAACTCATGACCGATTCTGAAATTGAAGAAGAATTAGGTGATGCTGATTTTGAAATTGAAAATCTTCCTAAAATTAAAATTGATGATCCTGTTGTAGAAGATATGCAGTCTAGGGACATAAATGTCAAAGAAGGCAATATTTTAAGAATTACACGTGATAGTCAAACCGCAGGTACTTTTGTTACATATAGGATTGTTGAAGAGTAAGGATTATTTTTATATAATTTTAGAATGGGTGTAATGATAGTAATATATGAATTCAATTATTTTTTATTTATGAAATTCTATATATAATAAAATTTGAACTTGATTTGAGAGGAATTATCTAAACGGAGATAGTTATGAGTAAATTAAGAATAATAATCAAATGAATTATTAATAAGAATTTATTTTAGGGCTTTCCTAATCTTATTATTTATTTTTATTTAGTTAATTATTTCTTTGAGTATTTACATAATGTTGGAGGATGTCTATGAAAAAGAGTGCTGTTACAGATACACAAAATGGAAATGAAAACATTAGTAAATCCCAAAATAAAGGAATTAAACGTGTTAGATCTTCACAAAAAAAGAAGAACAATAATTCTACCAATTGGGATTTAGTTGATTCATTTTTCAATGAATATGATTTAGTAGATCATCATATTAAATCATATAATAATTTTGTGAATGAGAGGATACAAAATATTATTGATATTACTGAACCTATTACTTTAAAGGATGATGAGGGAAATGTCATATATACAGTAAAAACAGGTAAAGTTAATATTAAAAATCCATTTACTAAGGAAGCTGACGGTTCTGAAACTACTATTTTCCCTACCGAAGCGAGACTTAGAAACCTAAACTATTCTGCTCATATGTATTTAGAAATGAAATTAGAGTCTGATGATGAAGAAACTGAATTTGAAGATGTATACATTGGTGAATTGCCAGTTATGCTTAAATCAGATATTTGTCATTTAAAAGGACTTAACGATGAAGAATTAGTTGCCCATGGTGAAGATCCTCAAGATTTAGGAGGATACTTTATTGTAAATGGGTCTGAAAGAGCTGTTGTTACTATGGAAGAAATAGCTCCTAATAAAATTATTCTCGAACGTCTTGGGGATGTAGATGAGAGAAGAGCTAAAGCTATTGTAACTTCTATTAAAAGTGGTTTTAGAGCAAGAATTTCTTTAGAATATAAAAAACCTCGTAAAAAAGGAGTATTTTTAAGAATTTCATTCCCTTATGTTCCTGGAGAAATCCCACTTGTAATTTTACTTAGAGCATTAGGATTTGCTACTGACCAAGAAATTATTACAGCTATTACTGATGATTTCCAATTCCAAATGATTATTGCAGATGATATTCAAGTATCTGATGCTTCATTAAAACTTGATGAAGATGAAATGGATGGAATGGATAAAGATGAATTAAGAAAATACTTACAATGTGCTGCTATTAAATACATTGGTAATCGTGTAGCTAAAGGAATGACTGAAGAGTATCGTATTAAACGTGCTAAAGATGTTATTGACCGCTATTTATTACCTCATATGGGTATTGAATCAGAAAGACGTATTGATAAAGCAGTTTATCTTGCTGAAATGACTGAAATGTTACTTCAAGTTATTCATGAACAAAGAAAACCTCACGATAAAGACCATTATACTAATAAAAGACTCAGAGTTTCTGGAGATTTAATGGAAGATTTATTCAGAGTTGCATTTACAAGTTTAACAAGAGATATGAGTTACCAACTTGAAAGAACAATATCTCGTCATAAAGAACTTTCAATTAAGCAAGCTGTTCGTTCTGATGTATTAACAGAAAATATTAAACATGCTATAGCTACTGGAAATTGGGTAGGTGGAAGAGCTGGTGTAAGTCAATTATTAGATAGAACCAGTTATATGGGAACTTTATCTCATTTAAGACGTGTTGTATCTCCTTTAACAAGAAGCCAACCTCACTTTGAAGCAAGGGATTTGCACCCAACTCAATTTGGTAAAATCTGTCCAAATGAGACTCCAGAGGGTCCTAATTGTGGATTGGTAAAGAACTTAGCTCTTATGTGTAATATTTCTGAAGGTTCTGATGAAAAAGAAATTATTGATGTAATTAAAGATATGGAAATTCTAACTGAATAGAGGAGGTGAAATTTTGGCAGAAACTATACAAAATCCCGAAAAAGCTAAAATATATATTAATGGTGAACTTTTAGGAACTTGTGAAAATCCTGAAGAATTCACTCAAGAAATGAGAGAAAAAAGAAGACGTGGCGAAGTATCTTCTCAGATGAATATTACTTATTATACTAATAAAGATGAAATAAGTCCAGATGATACTCAGACTAAAATTATTAGTGAAATATATATATTCACAGATTCTGGAAGAGCTAGAAGGCCACTAATTATTGTCAAAGACGGTGAACCTCTTCTTAAAGAAGAACACTTAAACAAAGTAGCTAAAGGCTCAATGAAATGGAATGATTTAATAGAAAATGGTCTTATTGAATATTTAGATGCTGAAGAAGAAGAAAATTCTTATATTGCAATGGGATTAAATGATTTAGATGGTGAAGAGGATATTCACACTCATTTAGAAATTGATCCAGCTACAATGTTAGGTATTTGTGCAGGTATTATTCCATTTTCAGACCACAATTCTTCTCCAAGAAATACAATGGAAGCAGGTATGACAAAACAAGCTCTTGGTTTATATGTTTCTAACTATGCATTACGTACTGATACTAGAGCACACTTGTTACATCATCCTCAATCCCCAATTGTTAAAACACGTATTATAGATTCAACTAATTATGATGAAAGACCATCTGGTCAAAACTTTGTTGTGGCTTTAATGTCATATGAAGGATATAATATGGAAGATGCAATGGTTATTAATAAAGGTTCTCTTGAAAGAGGACTTGCAAGATCTTCCTTCTTTAGAGCTTATGATACTGCTGAAAAGAGATATCCTGGTGGACAAGAAGATAAATTTGAAGTTCCAGATAAAAACATTAAAGGATACAGATCAGAACAAGCATACAGATTCTTAGATGAAGATGGTATTGTAAATCCAGAATCTTATGTGGAATCTGGTGATGTATTAATTGGTAAAACTTCTCCTCCAAGATTTTTAGAAGAAATTGATGAATTTGGTACTGTTGCTGAGAAAAGAAGGGAAACTTCTGTAACTGTAAGACACGGTGAAAAAGGTATTGTTGATGCAGTTCTTTTAACTGAAACTGTTGAAGGAAGTAGATTAGCTAAAATCAGAGTAAGAGACACACGTCAACCAGAATTTGGTGATAAATTTGCATCAAGACACGGTCAGAAAGGTGTTTTAGGTCTTATTTTATCTCCTGAAGATGTTCCATTTACAGAAAATGGTGTTGTACCAGATTTAATTGTAAATCCTCACGCTATTCCTTCAAGGATGTCTGTTGGGCAAGTATTGGAAATGGTTGCAGGTAAAGCAGGTTGTCTTGAAGGTGAACGTATTGATGGAACCCCATTTAATGCGGATCTTGAAAACATAATTAAAAAACAACTTCTAGACAATGGATTTGAATCTGCAGGTTGTGAATCATTATATAATGGTGTAACTGGTGAAAGAATAGATGCTGAAATATTTATTGGAGTAGCTTATTATCAGAAATTACACCATATGACTACTGATAAGGTTTACGCTCGTTCTAGAGGTCCAGTACAAGTGCTTACACGCCAACCAACTGAAGGTAGAGCACGTGAAGGTGGTTTAAGATTTGGAGAAATGGAAAGAGATTGTCTTATTGCACATGGTGCTGCTTTAACATTAAAAGAAAGACTTTTAGATGAATCTGATAAATATGAAGCTATTGTCTGTGAAAATTGTGGTATGTTAGCTATTGAGGATAAAACTAAAGGTAAAAAATATTGTCCAATTTGTGGAGATGTAGAAACATATCCTGTTGAAATTTCATATGCATTTAAATTATTATTAGATGAGCTTAAGAGTTTGTGTATTTTCCCTAAATTAGTTTTAGGAGACAAAACATAGTTTTGAGGGGGTATTATTTTGAATAATTTTATTAAAAAAATCGAGCAAATTAATTTTGGTTTAATGTCTCCTGAGGATATTCGTAATATGTCTGTAGTTAGAATTGAAGCTCCAGATACTTATGACGAAGACGGATATCCAATTGAAGGAGGTTTAATGGATCCTCATTTAGGTGTTATTGACCCTTCATTAAAATGTAGGAGTTGCGGTTATAGAGGTGGAGAATGTCAAGGACATTTTGGCAGTATTGAGCTTGCAAGGCCTGTTATTCATGTTGGTTTTGGTGACATAATATTTAAAATATTACGTTCCACTTGTAATGAATGTGGTAGAGTTCTTTTAACTGATGAAGAAATTGAAGATTATAAACAGAAGATTGATGAAGCTAAACATCATGGAGTCAGTTTAAATAATCTTTTAAAAGAGATTTATAATGTTTCTCGTAAAGATAAATGTCCTCATTGTGGAGCAGAACAAGGAGCAATTACAATTGACAAACCTGTTTCAATTAATCAAGAAATTGGGCCTAATGAAGTTTATAAATTAACTCCTTCTGAAGTTCGTGAAAGACTTGAAAGAATCACTGATGAAGACTCTTATATTTTAGGTGTTAATCCAGAAGTAGCTAGACCAGAATGGTTAGTATTAACTGTATTACCAGTTCCTCCTGTAACTGTAAGGCCATCTATTACTTTAGATACTGGTGAACGTTCAGAAGATGATTTAACACATAAATTGGTAGATATTTTAAGAATTAACCATCGTTTAATTGAAAATATGGATGCTGGTGCCCCTCAACTTATTGTAGAAGATTTATGGGAACTCTTACAATACCATGTTACTACTTACTTTGATAATGAAGCTTCTGGTGTTCCTCCAGCAAGACATCGTTCTGGAAGACCTTTAAAAACATTAGCACAAAGGCTTAAAGGAAAAGAAGGTAGGTTTAGAAGTAATCTTTCAGGAAAACGTGTTAACTTTTCAGCACGTACTGTAATCTCACCAGATCCTAATATTAGTATTAATGAAGTTGGTGTACCTGAAATGATTGCAAAAGAAGTTACTGTACCTTCTTATGTTACTGAATGGAACATTGATGAAATGAGAAAATACATTGAAAATGGTCCAGATATACACCCTGGTGCAAACTATGTTATAAGGCCTGATGGAAGGAAAGTTAGAGTTTTAGATGACACTAAAGAAGGCATTCTAGAAAAATTAGACGAATTTGAACAACTTCCAGCTGATGATAGACATAATTTCATTGTTGAAAGACACTTAAAAGATGGAGATATGGTTTTATTCAATCGTCAACCTTCACTTCACAGAATGAGTATGATGGCACATGAAGTAAGAGTATTACCTTATAAAACTTTCAGACTCAACCTATGTGTATGTCCTCCATACAATGCAGATTTCGACGGAGACGAAATGAACATGCACGTTTTCCAAACTGATGAATCTAGAGCAGAAGCAAAAAGTTTAATGCGTGTACAAGAACACATTCTTTCTCCAAGGTTTGGTGGACCAATTATTGGAGCTATTCACGACCACATTTCTGGTGCATATATATTAACTAGAACAGGAACTGATTTTGACTTTGAAACTGCAATGCAGATAATTAGAAAATCACATCTTGACATTGATAATGCACTTGTAAGAATTGCTAAATTCAAAAAAGAGAATGATGAAGAAATGAAAGGTGATGATTTATCTGATACTCAACTAATTTCTTATTTACTAAAATTAAAAGAAGATGTAAGAATTACTGGTAAAGAATTATTCAGTTTACTTTTACCAGAAAATTTAAATCTTAATTATAGAGCAGAAATCTGTAATAACTGCTCTCAATGTGAAAAAGAAGCATGTCAATATGATGCTTATGTTGTAATTAAAGATGGTCAACTTTTAAGTGGTGCTATTGATGAGAAAGCATATGGTTCATTTTCAGGAAAAATACTTGATAAAATCGTTAAAGAATATGGGGCAGACAGAGCTCGTGAATTCCTTGATAGGTCTACAGATTTAGCTATTTGTGGAATTATGCAAAATGGAATTACTACAAGTATTAATGACGAAGAAATTCCTGATGAAGCACAAGCAAGAATCACTGAACACTTAGATAAAGCAGAAGCTGAAGTAGATAAACTAATTACAACTTATGAAGAAGGTTTCCTTGAACCATTACCTGGTAGAAGTCCTGAAGAAACTCTTGAGATGAAGATAATGCAAGTTTTAGGTGAAGCTAGGGACGGTTCTGGTTCTATCGCTGAAAATTATCTTAAAATGGATGAATATGAAGATGGTAGAAGAAAATACCTTCCAAATTACTCAGTAATTATGGCACGTACTGGTGCTAGGGCATCAATGTTGAACCTTACTCAGATTACAGCATGTGTAGGTCAACAAGCTATTCGTGGTGACCGTATTAAAAGAGGATACATTGACAGAGCATTACCTCACTTTAAGAAAAACGAACTTGGTGCTAAAGCGAAAGGATTTGTACACTCTAGCTATAAACATGGGTTAGATCCAATTGAATTCTTCTTCCACGCTATGGGAGGAAGAGAAGGATTGGTAGATACAGCTATTCGTACAGCACAATCAGGATATATGCAAAGAAGACTTGTAAACGCACTTCAAGATTTACAAGTAAAACCATCAGGACTTGTAACAGATAATCAAGGAATGGTTATTCAAAATATGTTTGGTGAAGATGGTGTAGATCCTGCAAAAAGTGACTTTGGTAAAGCAGCAGACCTAGATAAGATTATAGATGAAATGAGACTTAAAGATGATGTTGATAATGAATCTTTAGTTAAAGCCGATGGGGGAAATTAAATGGCTGAAAAAGAATACAATTTACATTTTCATGTTGTAGATGGCAATGATAATGCTATTGGTAAAGCTAAAGTAAGCATTAATGATAAGGTAGCACGTACTGGAAAAGCAGGTGGTTGTAATATAAAAAACATTCCTGAAGGTTCTTATACAGTAACTGTTAATGCTGAAGGATTTTCTGAATATAGTGAGGAGATTTCTGTTCCTTATGAAGGAGATATAGAAATTGTTCTTGATGGTTCTTCTGACATAGCAGTTAAAGAATCTGATGAAATAGCTCCAGTTATTAATAATGTAAATATTTATGTTAAAGATAATGAGGGAAATCCAATTAATGGAGCTACTGTTACTCTTGGTGATTTTGAAGGATCTACTGATGAGAATGGTCTTTGCCTTATTGAAGATGTTGAAGAAGGAAAAAAATATATAACTGTTAATGCAGGTAATTATGAAGAATATAGAAAAGAAATCATAATTCCTCATGATGGAGATTATAAAGTTTCCCTTAAAAAAGTAATGAGTGAAATTGATTTAATAATTGATGATTTAAAGTCTAAATGGAATAGGGAGCTATCTGCACTTGAAAAAGATAAAATCCCTAAGATATTAGAAATTATTGATAAATTTGATTTCTATTTCCCTTTAAAATATAAAATTGATATTTCAGAAGCTTCTATTCGTAGAGAACTTAATGACTCTGAAATAGAAGAATTAATTGAAAGATTAATAGAGGCCTATGAACGAGCTCATGTTGAAGCTGGGGAGGCTGTAGGAACTGTTGCTGCACAATCTGTTGGTGAACCAGGTACTCAGATGACTATGCGTACTTTCCACTATGCAGGGGTAGTAGAATTAAACGTAACATTAGGTCTTCCAAGACTTATTGAAATCGTTGATGCAAGAAAGAAAATATCTACTCCAACAATGGATATATATTTAGAAGAAGATAAAAGAAATGACGAAGACTTTGTTAATTATTTAGCAAGTAAAATTGGTAAAAGTACTCTTAAAGATGTTTTACAGAATGAAGAGTTAGAAGCAGATTATGGGGATATGAAAGTGGAAGCAATTTTAGATCCTCAAAAAATTAAAGCTAAACACTTTGATTATGATGATGTTAAGAATAAAGTTAGAGGTGCTTTCAAAAAAACAGCATCATTTGATGAGGACAAGATTACTGTAAAACCACCAAAAAAATCTAATAACACTATTAGAGAACTTCGTCTTTTACGTGAAAAACTTCGTGATTTACGTATAAGTGGTATGAAAGGAATTGATAGGGTTATTATTCGTAATGAATCTATTCCAGGAACCGATAAAACTGAATGGGTAATGCATACTCAAGGTTCTAATTTAAAAGAAATTCTTTCAATAGATGGTGTTGACAAAGAAAGAACTACTACTAATAGTATTCATGAAATTAAAGAGGTTTTAGGTATTGAAGCTGCTAGACAAGCTATTATTGATGAAATTATCAATACCTTAGAAAACCAAGGTCTTAGTGTTGATGTAAGACATATTATGCTTGTAGCTGATATGATGACTTCTGAAGGTATTGTTAAATCAATTGGAAGACATGGTATCAGTGGTGAAAAATCAAGTGTTTTAGCACGTGCGGCATTTGAAGAAACTGGTAAACATTTACTCCTTGCAAGTATTCGTGGAGAAGTAGATCATTTATCAGGTATTATTGAAAATATTATTATTGGACAACCAATACCTTTAGGTACTGGTTCTGTCGGTGTCAAAATGGCAGATAAAAATGAATAGGAGGCTAGATGATGGATGTAGAAAGAGGTATCAGGGTAGCTGTAGACACAGGTGATGTGACTTTAGGCTCTGAAAAATCAATTCAATCTTTAAAATTAGGAAAAGGTAAACTTGTTATTGTTGCTGCTAATGCACCTAAGGAAATTCTTGAAGATGTTGAATATTATTCTAATCTTTCAGGTATCCAAGCATACACTTATGATGGTTCAAGTGTAGACTTAGGTTCTGTTTGTGGTAAACCGTTTACTGTTGCTACATTAATTATAAACGATCCAGGAGATTCTACAATATTAGACGATTTGAGGTAGATTTACGTGTCTATCAAATTTAGTGCAAATGAAATCAGACTCATAGCCCTTTTTGAAAATATGACTGGAGCCATGGTTAAAGATTGCATTATCGATAATGACAATGACAAAGTCACTTTTGTAGTTAAAAAAGGTAATATGGGTTTAGCTATTGGAAAAGGTGGCAATACTGTCACAAAAGTTAAAAGAACTTTAGATAGAGATGTTGAGGTTGTTGAATTATCTGATGACCCTAGCCAATTCATTAAAAATCTTTTATCTCCAGCAGAGTTAAATACTGTTAAGATTACTAAATCAAAAGCTGGAGATCAGATTGCTATTGTTACAGCAGATAATACCAATAAGCGTATTGCCATAGGTAAAAATGGAATTAATATTCAAAGAGCTAAATTATTAGCTAAAAGACAACATAATATAAATAATATTATTTTAAAATAGCTAATATTTTATCTTTTATTTTTTTTATTATTTTTTTCAATGTTATTATGAGGAGCAATCTTCACTTTTTTTATTATAAACTACTTTAACCATACATTTATAAAGGTTAAAAAATATATTCTATTATAAGATATCTGAACTTTTTGTTTTTATAAAACATTAACTACGTGTGCCTATTTTGTTGATGTTTTTAAATTCATTAGATATCTATTTTATTATTATTGTATTATATCTTTCTAGAATTTAGATTGTACTTTAATTAGTATAAATCGCAGCGGTGGATTTTAGAGAAGATTTATTCAAATAAAAATATTTTAGAGGAAAAAAATATGCCAGGACTTTTTGCTGCAAAAAAACTTAAAAAGAATAGACAAAATTTTAAGTGGAAAGACGTGGATTACAAAAGAAGAGCTTTAAGATTAGATGTTAAAGCTGATCCTCTCGAAGGAGCTCCTCAAGCAAGAGGTATTGTAATCGAAAAAGTAGGGATAGAAGCTAAACAGCCTAACTCTGCTATACGTAAATGTGTACGTGTTCAATTAATTAAGAATGGTAAACAATTAACTGCTTTCGCACCAGGTGATGGAGCTATTGGTTTTATCGATGAACACGATGAAGTTATGATTGAAGGAATTGGTGGACCATCAGGAAGATCCATGGGAGATATTCCTGGAGTTCGTTGGAAAGTATCTAAAGTTAACAATGTCGCTTTATCAGAAATGGTAAGTGGTAAAATCGAAAAACCTGTAAGATAGGTGGTTATTTATGAGTAAATTATTTGATAAATGGGAACTTGATGAAATTCAAATTGATGATCAAGGTTTAATTAAATACATTTGTTTAGATGAAACTTTTGTACCTCATACTTCAGGTAGACATGTTAAAAGACAATTCGCAAAATCTAAAGTTTCTATCGTTGAAAGATTAATGAATAAAATCATGAGAACTCATCTTAACTCTGGTAAAAAAAATAAAGCTTATAATATTGTAAAAGATGCATTAGAAATTATCAACAAAAGAACTAAAAAGAATCCTATTCAAGTTTTAGTTACTGCTGTTGAGAATTCTTCTCCTCGTGAAGAAACTACTCGTATTAAATATGGTGGTATTGGATACCAAGTAGCTGTAGACATTTCACCACAAAGAAGAGTAGATCTTTCATTAGGATTTTTAACTAGAGGAACTTTACAGTCTTCATTTAAAAATAAAAAATCTGTTGCTCAATGTTTAGCAGATGAATTAATTCTTGCATCTGAAGAAGATTCAAGAAGTTTCGCTGTACAGAAAAAAGAAGAGAAAGAAAGAGTTGCTAAAGCAGCACACTAATTATACTAATATATAAGGTGATTTTTTTGAGTAGAAGAGACAAAATGATTGCAAAAATCAAGGAGTTAATGTATGAACCTAATTTAATCAGAAATATTGGTATCTGTGCACACATTGATCATGGTAAAACTACCTTGACTGATAACCTTTTAGCTGGTGCAGGTATGATTTCTGAAGAACTTGCTGGTGATCAAAGGTTTATGGATTTTGATGAACAAGAACAAGCACGTGGTATTACTATTGATGCAGCTAACGTATCAATGATTCACAAATATAAAGATGATGAATATTTAATCAACTTAATTGATACTCCAGGTCACGTTGACTTTGGTGGGGATGTAACTCGTGCTATGAGAGCAGTTGATGGTGCAGTAGTTGTTGTATGTGCTGTTGAAGGTATTATGCCTCAAACTGAAACTGTATTTAGACAAGCTTTAAAAGAAAATGTTAAACCAGTTTTATTCATTAACAAAGTAGATAGGTTAATCAACGAATTGAAATTAGAACCTGATGAATTACAAAAAAGATTCATTAACATCTACTTAGAAGCTAATAAATTAATCAAAAATATGGCTCCAGAAGAGAAAAAAGATGAATGGAACTTAGATATTGCTGATGGTAGTGTTGCATTTGGTTCAGCTTACCATAATTGGGCTATTAATGTTCCAATGATGCAAGATACTGGTGTTAACTTTAAAGATATTATTGATTACTGTAATGAAGAAAATCAAAAAGAATTAGCTCAAAAAGTACCATTATCTGATGTATTACTTGGTATGGTAGTTGAGCATTTACCTTCACCTAAAGTAGCTCAAGTTTACAGAGTACCAAATATTTGGGAAGGAGATATTGAGTCTGCTGCAGGTCAATGTATGGTTAATACTGAAGATGAAGGTCCTTTAGCTGTAATGGTTACTAATGTGTCTATTGATAAACACGCTGGTGAAGTTGCAACTGGTAGGGTTTATGGTGGAACACTTAAACAAGGTACTGAAATTTACATGGTTGGAGCTCATAAGAAAGCAAGAGTACAACAAGTAGGTGTATACTTTGGTCCTGAAAGAGTTTCTACTGATGCTGTTGTTGCAGGTAATATTGTATATGTTACTGGTGCAAAAGGAGCTACTGCTGGGGAAACTATCTGTTCACCTGAAGACAAAATCCAAGAATTTGAAGGTTTAGAACATATCTCTGAACCTGTAGTTACTGTAGCTGTTGAAGCTAAAAATACTAAAGATTTACCAAAATTAATTGATGTTTTAAGACAAGTAGGTAAAGAAGATCCTACTGTAAAAGTTGAAATTAATGAAGAAACTGGAGAACACTTAATTTCTGGTATGGGAGAACTTCACTTAGAAGTTATTGCTTACAGAATTAATGATAAAGGTGTTGATATCCAAACTTCCGAACCTATTGTTGTTTACAGAGAAACTGTTGCAGGTCAATCTCCTGAAGTTGAAGGTAAATCTCCTAACAAACACAATAGATTCTACATTACTGTTGAACCTTTAGAAGATTCCTTATTTAAAGCTATCCAAGATGGTGACTTAAAAGAAGGTAAAGTTAAAGGTAAAGAAGCTGCTAATGATTTCATGGAATATGGATTAGATAAAGAAGAAGCAAGAAGAGTATGGGATGTATATAATAGAAGCTTGTTTATTAATATGACTCGTGGTATCCAATACTTAGATGAAGTAAAAGAATTATTACTTGAAGGATTTGAATCTGCACTTGATGATGGTCCTTTAGCAAATGAATTTGCAATGGGATTAAAATTCAAATTACATGATGCAAAACTTCACGAAGATGCAGTTCACAGAGGACCTGCACAAGTATTACCAGCTATTAGAAAAGCAATCTATGCTGCTATTATGTCTGCTCAACCTGCTTTACTTGAACCTATGCAAAAAGTATTTATTAGTACTCCACAAGATTACATGGGTGCATGTACTAGGGAAATCCAAAATAGAAGAGGTCAAATTGTTGACATGAAACAAGATACTGGTGATATGGCAACAATCGAATCCAAAGTTCCTGTAGCTGAAATGTTTGGTTTTGCTGGTGATATCAGATCTGCAGCTGAAGGTAGATGTTTATGGTCTACTGAAATGGCTGGTTTCGAAAGATTACCTAATGAAATGCAAAATCAAATCACTAAAGAAATCAGACAAAGAAAAGGTTTATCCCCAGAACCATATGGTCCTGAACATTATGTAGGATAAATATTAAAATTTAATTTATTTTTTTTATATTTTTTTTCTATAAAAAAATATATAAAATTTTTATTTAAGAAAAACATTAAGTATTTATATGTTGTAATCTAAAATTATTTTTAAGCTATCATTGAGCTTAATATAATGTTTTTCAATCTTTAAAAAAGAGGTATTATAATGGCAAAAGAAAAAGAACATATTAATTTAGCATTTATTGGACACGTTGATCACGGAAAATCCACTTTAGTTGGACACTTGTTATTAAAAGCAGGTGCAATCGCTGAACAACAATTAGATGAAGGTGAAGATAAATTCCGTTTTGTTATGGATAAATTAGGAGAAGAAAGAGAAAGAGGAGTAACTATCGATTTAGCTCACCAAAAATTCTCCACTAAAAAATACGATTATACTGTTGTAGACTGTCCTGGACACAGAGACTTCGTTAAAAATATGATTACTGGAGCTTCCCAAGCTGATGCTGGTGTATTAGTAGTAGCTGCAGACGACGGTGTAATGCCACAAACCAAAGAACACGTATTTTTATCCAAAACTTTAGGTATCAATCAATTAATTATTGGTATTAACAAAATGGATTTAGTTGACTACGATGAAGGTAAATTTGATGAATTAAAAGAAGAAGTATCTACTTTAATTAAATCTGTAGGTTTCAACCCTGCTGATGTTCCTTTCATCCCATTATCTGCATTTGAAGGAGACAACATTAACGAAAAAAGTTCAAATACTGGATGGTACAAAGGACCAACTTTAATTGAAGCTTTAGATGACTTAAAACCACCTGAAAAACCTTTAGACTTACCTTTAAGAGTTCCTATTCAAGATGTATATTCCATTACTGGTGTAGGAACTGTACCTGTAGGAAGAGTAGAAACTGGTGTAATGAAAAAAGGTGAAAACGTAATCTTCGAACCAGCTGGAGCTTCTGGAGAGGTAAAATCTATCGAAATGCACCACGAAGTATTCGATCTTGCTGAACCTGGTGACAACATCGGTTTCAATGTAAGAGGTGTAGGTAAAAACGATATCAGGAGAGGAGACGTAGCAGGTCATGTTGACAACGCTCCTACTGTTGCTAAAGAATTCGATGCTCAAATTGTTGTTTTACAACACCCTGGTGTAATTACCGTTGGATACACTCCTGTATTCCACTGTCACACTTCACAAGTAGCATGTACTTTCTTAGAATTATCTAAAAAATTAAACCCATCCACTGGTCAAGTAGATGAAGAAAACCCTGATTTCTTAAAAACTGGTAACGCTGCAATTGTAAAAGTTAAACCAACTAAACCTATGGTTATCGAAAACGCTAAAGAAATCCCACAAATGGGTAGATTCGCTATCAGAGACATGGGTCAAACTGTTGCTGCAGGTTTATGTATTAATATTACCCCTGCTAAATAAGTTTGATAGTTTATATTAAATTAAATATGGTTAATCCATATTTTTTTTATTATTTACTTTTGTTATTTGGAGTGTAAAAATGAATCAAGCAAGAATCAAACTCACAGGTACTGATCCTGAAAAATTAGCAGTGGTTTGCGATCAACTTAAGAAAATTGCTGAAAGAACTGGTGTAGACTTATCTGGACCTATCCCATTACCTACTAAAAAGCTTGTTGTTCCTACAAGAAAATCTCCTGATGGAGAAGGTAAAGCTTCTTGGGAAAAATGGGAATTAAGAATTCATAAACGTTTGGTTGGTATTGGAGCTGACGAACGTGCTATGAGACAAGTTATGAAAGTTAATGTTCCAGATAATGTTAGTATTGAAATCGAACTTAAGAGTTAAGTTCTAGTTTAAATATTTAGATTTTTTCTAAATATTTTTATTTTATTATATTCATCCTGCCGAGATAGTCTAGTCTGGTAAGGCGCAGGACTTGAAATCCTGTGGAGATGTCCTCCGCCTGGGTTCAAATCCCAGTCTCGGCGTTCTATTTTTTTTTAAAACAAGTATTCTTTTATTTTTTCATCAAGTTCATTTAAATTATGTACTATTGTTTTTTTATCTAATTCTTTTATTTCAGGTCTTTGAATTAGTATTATAGGTATGTTTTTGATATTAGCTGCTTTTATCTTAGCATCTACTCCACCAATTTCCCCACTTTCTTTTGTTATTATTAATCCTGCATTTAGTTTATCTATTAATTCTAAATTTTCTTCTACTGTTGATGTTCCTTTCATAGGGATTATATTTTCTTTTGGTATAGCTAGTTTTTCACATTTTTTAAATGAACTTTCTACTTCTAAAATTCTTGGATAGAATTTTTCAACTGAAACAAATTTCACCAAGTCTTTCATAGTATTAGCTCCTGCAAAGTGTAGTACATTTACTTGATTGAATTTTTTTTCAATTAATTTCCCAGCATCTTCAAATGATTTAACAGTATGTATATTTGTTTTATCATAATTATCTAAATTTGATGCATATCTCTCAAACCTAATGTATGGAATTTCACATATTTTAGAAACTTCAATAGCTGTTTTTGTAACATGTGATGCAAATGGATGTGTTGCATCAATATATAAATCAAAATCAGTTTTTCCATTTAATACTTCTAACAAATCATCTTTTGGTAGTGGTTTAGATATAGTAGAATCACTTCCACCTTCTTTTGCTAATTTTCCACCATATTCTGTTGTTGTAGTTGTTAATATATGGCTATTATAATTTTTTTTCAAGTGTTTTATAACTTCAATTGATTCTTTAGTTCCACCCATTAAAAAAACATTTATTTTTTTCATTTTAATCAACTAGTCCTTTGGAATTGCTTTATTAACGATTTTATGGGAAATTATTATTATAACTGCAGCTATCAAAATCATAATCCAATCATATAGATTAATTGATGTTGTTCTAAATATCATTTGTAAAAATGGAACATATATTACTAGTAATTGTAAAATAAATGAAAGTGCAATAGCTAAATAAAGATATGTACTTCTTTTATCTGAGTTTGATTTAGAGTTATATGCATTAAATAGTTGGTACATTACAAATACTGTAAATGCTACTGTTGTTGCTTTTGTTTCTGTTGCTCCTATATTTATTTGATATAAATATAGGATCAATGTTCCAATTGCCATTACTATTCCAGTTATTAGTATTTTAATTAGAACATTTTTATTTAGTATATCTCCAGTTTCTGGTTTTCTTTTCATTATGTCTTTTTCTGCTCCTTCAATTCCCAGTGTTTGTGCTGGTGGTCCATCCATTATAATATTAATCCATAGAAGTTGGATAGGATTAAATGGTAGTGGCAAGGACATAAAGGATGCTCCTAATATGGTTATTATTGCACCTACATTTGTTGAGACTTGAAATTTAACAAATCTTTTTATGTTATCATAGATTTTTCGCCCTTCTTTTATTGCTTTTATTATTGTTGCAAAGTTATTATCTTGAATTACCATATCTGCTGATTCTTTAGCAACATCTGTACCTGATCCCATAGCTACTCCTATTGATGCTTTTTTAAGAGCAGGTGCATCGTTTACTCCATCTCCTGTCATTGATACTATGTTTCCTTTTGCTTGTAATGTTTCAACAATTCTCATTTTTTGTTCTGGATATACTCTTGCATAAACTTGTATTTCATCAACTATTTTTATATATTCTTCTTGTGAGAGTTTATCTAATTCTTCTCCATTAATTATACGTCCATTTGTAAGGATTCCTAGTTCTCTTGCAATTGCAGCTGCTGTTTTTTCATGATCTCCTGTAATCATTTTTACTTCAATTCCTGCTTCTATACATTGTTTAACAGCAGTTTTAGCTTCTTTTCTAGGTGGATCCATTAATCCAAGTAATCCTACAAATATTAGGTTTTCTTCAATATTTTCTTCTTGACTATTACATTCTTTATATCCAAACCCTATCACTCTTAATGCTGAATTTGTCATTTCAGATATGTTGTTAACTATTGTTTCCTTAATTTTATCATCAAGGATATCTATACTTCCTTCATTATCAATATATTTACATGAGTCTAGAATTATTTCTGGTGCACCTTTACTTAGAACTATGTAGTTTTCACCGTTCTCATGTATACTAGTCATTCTTTTTCTTTCACTATCTAATGGAATCTCTTTTACTCTAGGATATTTCCTATTTAGTTCAGATTTTAAATAACCATTTTTTTTACCAAATTCCATTATAGCTCCATCAGTAGGATCACCAATTATCTCACCATCTTTTTCATAGCTATTAACACACAAACTACTAATGAGATTTAATTTATCATTGTTAAAAATCTTTTCAGCTCTTACAGTCATTTTATTTTCTGTTAAAGTACCTGTTTTATCACTACAAACAATAGTACATGAACCTAATGTTTCTACAGCTAAAAGTTTTCTAACAATAGCATTTGACTTTGCCATTTGTTGCATTCCTAAAGCTAATGTAAGAGTTAAAACTGCAGGAAGGCCTTCAGGGATAGCTGCAACTGCCAGAGATACAGCAGTCATAAAGTTGTTAACAATATCGATATTTCTTAAAAAACCAATAATAAACACAAATACACAAACTACAATAGCTATTAATGCTAGGTATTTTCCAAGTCTATCTATTTTATTTTGAAGAGGAGTTTCTGTTTCACTTTCCTGAATCATATCAGCTATTTTACCAATAGATGTGTCCATTCCAACTGCAAAAACAACACCAACTCCATTTCCTTTAATTACAGTTGAGTCCATATAAGTAATGTGTGATGAGAGTTTTCTTTCATTTTTTTCTATATCAATAGGTGTATTTGGATCATAATCTGTATTTTTACTTACAGGTAATGATTCTCCTGTTAATGAAGATTCATCAATTCTTAAATCATTAGTTTCAATTAAAATAAGATCTGCAGGAATTTTATTTCCTTCTTCAATTAACACTATATCTCCAACTGTTAGTTGATTACCTGGAATTAATTGAACTTCATTATCTCTTCTAACTACAGCATCTGTTTTTACTAATGTTTTAAGTTTATCCATAGCTTTCTCAGCACGATATTCTTGGGTAAAACCAATAATTGCATTTAAACATACAACAAGCAGTATAAAATAACAATCAATAATATCTCCAATTGCATATGCAGCTATTGCAGCTATTATAAGAAGTATTATTAAAATATCAACAAATTGGCTTAAAAATAGAATGATAGGTGATTTCTTTTTCTTTTCTTTAAGTTCATTTAAACCATATTTTTTCACTCTATTTTCTACTTCAATCTGGTTTAATCCTTCTTTGGTTGTGTTAAACTCTTTTAAAATTTTATTTATCATTTATCTCACATTATTTTATATAGTATAAAAACTAGCTCGTTTATAGTTTTTGAGTTTCATAGTTTTAGGGCCAGTGTTAAGATCTTCATTAAATAAAGGTTTAATTATTAATTTTGCATTATTATTTTCTATTAATTTTATTAAATAAGGTTGAATTTCACTTGGTGGTCTGATTGAATAAATAATATCTATATTTTCATAAAGTTGCAAATTAGGATCTGTAATATCATCCTTTATAACATTTTCATCTGCTGGGTTTATATCAATTTTTATGATATTAACATCATCTTTTGATTTTAAATAGTCATATACCTGTGTAAATTTTCCAACTCCAACTTCT
>JABUVA010000020.1 GCA_021442885.1 Methanobrevibacter sp.
ATATTAATACTATTGAAATATCAACTATAAAAAGTTAACCATTAATTAAAAACTGATAAAAACATGATGAATTAATTTTTTATTAATATCTTTAGTTAACTTAATAATCGCTGATTATGATAAAAAGAAATTTTTATCAATAATAACCCCATTGATTTATTTCTTGGGCAAATAAATTTAAATATCTTTGAATAAAAAATATATTATAATTCTTGATAGTAAATATTTAGACTTAGTTTTATTGTTTTCATAAAATAAATATATTTAAATTTATTAATAATACCTATCCATTTTAATTATTATTAGTACAATAAAAAATCAACTGTAAAAGATTAAATATTGAAAATAATGATTAAACAATTGTAAAATGGTATTTAACACAATACTAATCTAAATTGATATTTATTAACATAATTAAACACAACGAGAAATACTATGAGTACTGCTAATGTCGATGCTTTGAAAAATAATCCTAAAAAAGCCCTTAATGCAATGACATTATCAATGATGTTAGTGTTGCTTTTCCCCCAAATAGAACATTTTATAACTATATTATGGGTTCAAGGCCTTGGTACAAATGTAGTAGCTGCTATAGGGTTTTTATCATTCTTTGTAATACTTAAATCAGGTATTGGTCGAGGAGTTGTATCAGGTGTTAATACATTACTTTCTAACTCGATTGGAGAAGGAGATAAAAAGAAAGCTAATAATTATATGATTAACTCAATATTAATTTCACTAGTAGTCGGAATCATATCAACTATAATATTTATATTTGCTCTAAAGCCTGTTCTTATTATGTTAGGTGGTGGCGATGTTTTACAATATTCTATGGAATATGCCTTCATATTTTTAATTATAGGAACACCAATCTATTTAATTGATCAAGGACTTATTGGTATTTTACGTGCTGAAGGAAATGCTAAATCTAATTCTTACTCGACTATTATTGCATGTGTTTTTAATATGGTATTCGGCCCTATTTTCATATATATACTTAATTGGGGAGTTAAAGGAGCTGCATTAAGTAATATGCTTTCAGATGTTGTGTTATTTGTAGTTTTATTATATTTTCTTTTAGTTAAGGAGTCATATTTTACCTTTTCTTTTAAAAACTTTAAATTTGAAAAATCATTATTTAGCAGAGTTTTATATCTAGGACTTCCAGGATCTACTGATTATATTGTTATGGCAATTATTACAGCTATTTTAACTTATTCAGTATCTTTTTTTGGAGAATACCAGGCTATAACAGTAATAACTTCTGCAGATAAAATTATTCAATTACTAACAACACCTTTAATAGCATTTTCTACTACATTACTTCCAGTTATTGGAGTTCAAATGGGTTTAAAAAATTATAAAACGATTAAAGATATTTTCAATTATTCTATAAAGAAACTTATTATTCTTTCTATAATTCTAACAATAGCTTTACTTATACTTAATCCATTAGTTGTTTCACTATATTCAGTTTTTGGTCTTTCTAGCTCTTTATTTAGTTCTATGACATTTTATTTATTTATTTTTAGTTTTACATTCCCATTTTCAGCCCTTATATCTATTTCTATGAGTATGTTCCAAGGATTAGGTAAAGGATTTCATGGTGCTATGATTCCATTAATCAGACATTTAATTTCTTCTACAATAGCTATGTATATTTTAGGGTTTGTTTTAAATATGGGGCTTTTTGGAATATATTTAGGAATCCTTATAGGTTTTATCTTTACTGGAGTGGTCTCTATCCTTTGGATTAATAACTATATTGGTAACCTAATTAAAAATGATAAAAATGAAACTATAAATTAATTAAAACTACTTTTTTATTTGTATAAAAATTCCTAAGTTTTTAAGAGTTGTTAATTAAGTCTATAAATGAAAAATTCACAACATCAAACAATCCTTTGTTTGAAATTTTTAAAGCTGGGATAACAAGTAATGCCATAAAAGAAAGAGTAGTGATTGGTGCATCTAATTTGCAACCCCATAGTCTTAATGTATGTTCTATTTTATTTAAAGTTCTTGCAGTTTCATCTGCATCTGCATTAGTCATTAATCCAGCAAATGGAAGAGGCAATGAAATTGAATAATCATCATTTGCAATAGCTATTCCTCCTTTATTTTCTATAACTAAATTAACTGCTTTGGCCATATCTTTAGAGTTTATACCAACAACTAGAATATTATGAGAATCATGGCTGATTGAACTTGCAATAGCTCCTTTTTTTAAATTAAATCCTTCGATAAATCCATTTGAAAGAGTATTTCCTCCGAAGCGTTCAATATTTGCTATTTTTAATACATCATTTTCAATATCTGATTTTAAGATGTTGTTATCTACTTTTAAATTATATGTAAGTTTAGCTGTTATTATTTCATCATTTAAACACTTAATAACATTTACATTAGCTTCATCACCATCAAAGACAACATCAAAGTCTTTTTCTGTTTTAAAATCAACATTAAAATTATTTATAGGTTCAACTTCAGGTACATCAAATAAAACTTTATCACCATCAAAAACTAGTTGTCCACCAACATATGTTTGTTTTATATTTAAATCTTCTAGATTGTCTACTACTATAAAGTTAGCCCTCATACCTTCCATTATAGCACCTGATCCTAATCTATAATGGACTGCAGGAGCTATTGTAACCATTTTAATAAGTTCTATAATGTCTAGTTCTAGTATTTTGGCTTTTTTAATTGATTCATTTAAATGTCCTTTTATAAGATCATTTACACATTTATCGTCACTTACAATAAAATCAAAAATTGGGTTTGATAAAATTTTTTCAAGAGCATCATTTGTAAGGTATCCAAAATTCTCTTGGTTTTTATAATAGTTTATCCTTTCATTAAAATCAAAAAGGTCTTCAAGATTTTTAGCAGATGAACCGTCTCTAACCATTATTTTCATACCTTTATTCTTTTTTTCAATAGCTTCAATAAAACTAATGCATTCATGATCAGTACTTATACCTTTTGAAAGGTATTTATCTAAATCTTGACCAAAAATTAGAGGAGCATGTCCATCAATAGGCATATAAAGACTTTTAGCAACATTTAACTTATTGTCTACAGTAGGATCATCCAATAAAACTCCAGGAACATTCATCATCTCCCCTAAAGCTACAACTTCTTCTTTTTTTAATAACATTTCAATATCATCAACATCTAACTCAGAACCAGCAGTTTCAAAAGAAGTTGCAGGAACACAAGAAGGAGCAGTAAAATAAAAATCAAATGGCACTTTAGATGCATTTTCAATCATGAATTCAACACCATCAACACCTAATACATTAGCAATTTCATGAGGATCACAAACTACAGATGTAGTCCCATGTCTAACAGCAGTTTTAGCAAATTGTGCAGGAGTTAACATAGAACTTTCAATATGGATATGAGCATCAATAAAACCAGGTAAAATCAAACCTTCAATATCAGGAGTGAAATTTTCATCAGACAAAATTCTAATTGAAGTAAAGAAAGATTTTTCAATAGATATTTCAGCCGGCTGAACTAAATTAGAAATTACATCTAAGAAATAAGCTTTAAATTTCATTAAAATCATCTTATTCGCGTAAAGCATCATATAGTAATGGTAAAAATGTTCCAATATCAGTTACTATACCAATAACTTGAGCACTACCCCTATCTGAAAGTTTAGTAACAGTGGAAGGATTAATATCAACACAAATACTTTTTACACGAGAAGGGAGTAAATTACCCATAGCTATTGAATGGAGCATAGTAGCTATCATAATAACCATATCTAATTGTTGAGCTTGTTCTCTCATTAATTCTTGTGATTTTAAAACATCAGTTATTACATCAGGAAGAGGACCATCATCACGAATAGAACCTGCTAAAATATATGGAACATCATTTTTAACACATTCATACATAATTCCTCCATTTAAAGTACCGTCCTCAACAGCTGCCTTAATAGAACCGGATTTATTAATTTTATTAATAGCCCTCATATGATGAGTGTGTCCATGAGATACAATATTTCCAGTATCAATCTCAATACCAAGAGAAGTTCCTAAAATATTACTTTCAATATCATGAGTAGCAAGAGCATTTCCCGCCATTAAAACATCAATATAACCTTCACGAATAAGAGCTGCAAGATACTTACCAGATCCAGTATGAACAATAGCAGGACCTCCAACAATTCCTATCTTTCCACCTCTATCTTTTATTTCTTTCATTTCTTTAGCTATTCCTCGGATAATACTCATTAAAGGTTTTTCAGAAGATACTTCACTGTTCATAAATTCAAACAGCTCTTGTTTACCTCTAGACCTTTGAGGTGGAGTTACTTTAATCCCCTCACGACCTACAACAATCATATCCCCAGATTGAATTTCACCAATCGGCTTACAAAAAGCAATTCCTTTATCTTCATCAATACAAATAGTACAGTCCATTTCAATATTATTTACAAGAATCCAATTTCCATTATATAGAACATGAGTTGTGTGATTAGATGTTGAGTAGAATCCTTCAGGAGCAACCTTATCTTTAGTTGATGCAACAAGTTGAACCTCTTTAAGTTCAGATATAGATGCACCCAATCTAGACAATTCATCTAAAATTAGGTTTAATTGATCAACAGAATCCGCAGATACTAATATTTTAGCTTTACTAATATCAGATTTTCTTTTACCAACATCAAATTCCAATATGTCAAAATCACCACCACGATCCATAATAAGATCCATAGCTTTTGGAAGTACAAAAGAATCAATAATGTGACCTGAAAGTTCAATAGTTCTTTTATTCATGAAAAATTGCTCCTCGAATATTTAATAAATAATATATTAATTTACCAAATATTTATAATTTAACTAAAAATTGATAAAGAATAGAAAAATAGTAATATTAATTAGCTAGAATAAGATAAAAAGAAAGACTCAGAAAAATTTAAAATAGGATTATTCACATAAAGTTAAAAAATCATAAATAATTTTAGCTGCAGAAATAGCAGTAATATCACCTAATTTATCAGTTGCTGTTTCAACAACATCAAAACCAACAATATCCTTAGCAACTAAAGATTCTAAAATATCTTGTATATCCTTAATTGTAATCCCCATAGGTGTTGGATTTCCAACATTTGGAGCAAATGAAGGGTCTAAAACATCCATATCTATGGTTAAATAAATAGGAGTTTTTATTTGAGATAAATAAGAAATAAGATTGTTCATATTGTTTTCTACTTCTCGACTTTTAAAAGTTTGTATGTTAGAGCCTTTTATAAAATTCTCTTCATCAATTGAAGCAGATCTAATACCAATTTGAATAATTTCACTAACACCTAATTCATGAATTCTTCTCATTACAGTTCCATGAGAATATCTCTCACCAATTAATTCATCAGCTAAATCTCTATGTGCATCTAAATGAACAATAGTTAAATCATCATACTGTCTTTTAAGAGCTTCAATAGCTCCAAGAGTAATACTATGTTCTCCCCCAATGAGAATAGGTTTGATTTTATAATCCATTAATTCTAAAACATTAGATTTAACAATGTTAATTGTTTCTTCACAGTTTCCAGGGATTACATTGGAATCCCCAAAATCATAAAAATTATTATTAATATTGTTATTAAATTCAACATTGAACACTTCTAAACCATAAGAAGCTTCTCTAACAACAATTGGACCTAAACGAGTCCCTGAGTGGTAGGAAGTTGTACTATCAAATGGTACACCAATAATCCCCCACGAATTCTCCTCAACATCTTCAATACTATTGCACTGTCTTGAAAATGCAAATTTCCAAGGTTCATAAGTATTGAAAAGCATAGAATTCAACCAGTAAGGAAAAAAAAGTAAAAAAAATAATTATGTTATAATAATTATTTTGTTCTCATTATTTTCATATTACCTAAAGCAACAATGTATTCAACTTCAATTCCTTCGGTAATTTGATCTTTTAAATCTTCAGGCATTTCTAAATCTAAAGTATCATAACTTTCCATATCCATTAATTGAACATTATTTCCTTGGATAGATAAGACTTGACCTACTCTTTTATCTATAATAGGAATGTCTACTTTAGTATCTACAGGTTTTACAATACTTCTTTTTTGGTTATCAAAAATACCTACAGCTTCTAATCTTGCTTTTGCAGCACCATGCTTACCAGGTGATGAAGTAGTTAAACTGGTGATTTTAGATGCTTCTCCACCTAAAACAATATATTTTCCAACTTTTAATGTTTTAATTTCTACAACTTTTGTTGACATTAATTTTCCTCCATAATAAAATAAGATTTATATTATAAATGATACAATCAATTAGATTATATTAATAATAATATTTAATTGGCCTTTTATTTAAAGTATTCGATTTTTTAGATTAGTAAGTAACTTGAATAATATTAAATATTAATAAAAAATTATTAGTTTGAAAATAATGTGAATAAATTAAGATTATATTAAAAAAAAACTGAATATAAAAAAACATTTATAAAATATTAGCTAATAATATAATAATAACCTTTTAAGGTTATTTAAGAAATGGATAAATAAAATTTATTTAAATATACTATTTTTTCAAAATAAAAAAACAAAGTATAAATGTTTTAGATAAAAAAATTGTCCAATTCTAATTTATTAAAAAAAAAGAGGTAAAATAATGGAATTTGGAAACTTATTTAAAGATTCACTTTCATATCCTATATCTGATTGGAAAAAATTAATAATATTAGGTATTGTTTCTATTATAGTTAGTTTAGTAACAATTCTTGCAATTTTTGGAATAAGATATCCAATATTATCAACTATTTTAGCAGTAATCGCATTTATAGCTATTTTAATAATAAATGGATATGTCGTATCTATTACTAAAGTATCAATTACTAAATCAAAAGAAGTACCTAGTTTTAGTTGGGCGGATAATCTTGTAATGGGAGTTAAATGTTTAATTTTAAACATTGTTTATTTCATAATTCCTGCAATCATAACAGTAATTGTTGCATGCCTTAGTGGATTATTTGGTACAACAGATGCTATAATGTATCAAATGGTACCTAAACTAGTTAATACAACTGTAAATCAAACTACTGTTGCTACTGCACTCTATTCATTACCACCACAACTATTAACTTCATTTAGTGCTTCATTTGCTATTACTCTTGTAATAGGAATTATTGTATTTATAATTTTCAACATAATGGCTCTTGTAGGTATTTGTAGAATGGCAGATACTGATAGTTTATTAGATGGATTGAGCATGGGAGAAGTATTAAATGATATTTCATCTATTGGATGGTTAAACTACATTGGATGGTATATCGTATTTTATATTATTTTAATAATATTATCCCTTATTTCATCAATAATAAGCGATATTCCATATATCGGAGTAATAATTGCAGCACTTATCATTAGTCCTTTCATATGTATATTTGTTGGAAGATCTTTAGGATTAATGTATGCAAGCAAAAAATAAATTGGATTTTAATAATCCAATTTTACTTTTTTATTTTTAGAGATTTAGTAATAAAACTATTTCTGATTTTAACAAACAAAACTATTTTAAAAAACTTTTAAGATTAATAAAGATTAATTAATCTATTAAATACTTTAATCTATTATTTAATTATCTTTAATATGATTAGAGCCCATATTTCTAACTTGTTTGAGTTATTGGTAGTAGTTCTTTTAATTAGTAGTTGATTCTATTGAATATTGCCATAATTGTTTTATTAGTTCTATAAATATTGTTTTGTCTACTTTTTTAGTTTTTTAATATGTTTTTAGTCTAGTTTTTCTAGTTAACTATTGAATATTTATTTGAGAAACAATGAAGATATTCCAAATTTATATTTTAGACAAAAGAAATGATTTAAAAATCACTATAAAAAATAATAAAATATAGAATGAAAGTATTATTTTATGAGTTTTAATCTATACTCACTGAATAAAATAAAAAAAACTTTATAAAATATTAACTATTAATATAATAATAACCTTTAAGGTTATTTAAGAAAGGGATAAATAGAAACTTGTTTAAAGATAATGTTTTATCAAAACATTTTAAAAACAAAAAGAAATTAGACTTAAAAGAAGTTTATCCAATTCTTAATTTATTAAAAAAAAGAGGCTAAAAACAATGGATTTTGGAAAGTTATATAAAGATGCTCTTACATACCCTGCATCTGATATAGAAAAACTATTAATAATAGGTATTTTCTTTATTATAATAGGTATAGTCAATATTCTTTCAGTGTTTGGATTGAACTATCCAATATTGAGAGGATCAGCTACTATGTTAGTTATTTCAATAATACTAGGTATAATAATAAGTGGATATATGGTAACTATCGTGAAATCAACACTTAACAAATCTGATGAACTACCTGCTTTTAACTGGGGAGAAATGATTGTGATGGGAGTTAAATATGTAGTTTTAAAGATTGTTTACTTTATAATTCCTGCAATCATAACATTAATTGTTGCATT
>JABUVA010000021.1:0-3194 GCA_021442885.1 Methanobrevibacter sp.
GTAGTGTTTATAAAATTAGAACCAATAACAGTAACATTAACCCCATAAATTGCACCACCCCCACTATTAATTGAAGTAGTGTTTTTAAATTGACAATCATTGACAATCAAAACTGTTCCTTCACTATAAATTGCTCCACCATACTCTGCAGCATTTCCATTAATGAATATGATGTTATTGAGACTTACAGTTACATTCTTATCAATAGTAAATATTCCACTTTGTCCTTTTGCATCAATTGTATGGCCATTACCATTTATATTTGTATTTTTAGTAATGTTAATTTGACCATATGAATCTGTTTGGATGTAATCTTTAGTTAAAGAAATATTACCTCCATTAGCTATATCGTTAGCAAGGTCTGTAAATGTTCCAACATCATTATCTACATTATTGTAATCAGCTGCTGAAATAGCTGAAACTGACAAGATACAAACTAATGCTAACATTATAATGAAAATTTTTTTAAACATAAATTAATGATACCTCCCTTAAAATATTTTATTAATTTATTTAAAGTTTAGAATTTTCTATAAAAAGGATTTTATAATAGATAAAATTTCCTTTCATCAAGAAAAGAAGAAATTATAATAATAGAGTTTTTATGAAAATTATTTCATTAAACTATTTTTTCACATACTTCTATCATCTTTTATTTTAATTTAAACCAAATTTATTTAATATTATTAGTAAATTATAATAAAAAATATTAAGAGATATTGTAATCTCCTTTATTTCTCCTTATTAATAATATATGAATATATATTTTATATAGGTATCATTGATTATTTTTACCAATTTGGATTAAAATTTAAAGAAATATCAATATTAAAAATATGCCATATATAAAATCAAACAATATAATTAATCAATGCCTAATATGCATACATTAATAAGGGCATTTTTCTATTCTACATTAGTATTTGAATTTAATAATAGAACAATAGAATAATACAAATAATTTTTTTATCTTGAAAAATGGATATTTCTAAATTCTAAAATTATTCTAATTTTTACTTTGATTAATTTAAATATTAAATAAATTAAATTACAATTAAAAATATTAACAAAACATTAAAAATAAAAAAAAAAGAAGGTTAAAAATCAGTTAATAGCTTTTCCATTAACATATAATTTAAAACCATTAAAATCGATGTTTGAATAATCACTAACTTCATCATCTAAACTAGATACATATGAATCTCCAGTTAATTTAATTTTTGAAGTTTTATCTAAATGTAAATTAATAGTATTTCCACTAATTTCTTTAAATACACCTTCAAAGTTAGAATTATTTCCTAAAGTCATGTTTAGTGAAGAAATAGAATCTACACTAATAGGTCCATTTACTTTCTGATTATCTAAAGTAAGAGATACATTACCTCCATTAGAACCATTAGTTCCCCATGAATCTTTCTGTATTCTTAAAAAGTTTCCAGAATCATCATTATTGACAAATTCATTGTTTTTTAGATAAATTTTAGCATTAGTATTAGTAACATAGATAGTATCCCCTTGATTAGTGGTTATTTTACTATCTGTTGCTTTAAAATCAGCTTGACCAACATCTGCATCTCCACTCATTGATTGATAAATGAAGATATTTTTATATGATGTAGATTTACCATGTAATTCATTATTTGTGTCTGTTAAAGTAACTTTTTCTAGATCAATTGAATTTTTACCTTCAATAATTACTCCTTCAGATGCTGAAGATATTAATTCAGCATTTTTAACAAGAATCATAGCAGTTGAATAAATAGCTGGTGATCCACGACCTGTTGTTTCGTATGTTCCTCCATCAACAGTCATATTTCCACCACCTCTATCTGATCTTATTGCTGCACTTGATTGTCCATTTGTTTTTATTTTTAGGTTTGAAGCATCTAATAGTCCTCCACCTGCTACCATAATTCCACCAGACTGGTCTTCAGTTGTGGTAATAGATGAGTCTTTAACTATTATTTTTGTTCCGTCAGAATCTAGTGAACCTTGATTATTTGGAGAGCCACCACCTTGTTGACCTCCACCATTACCACTAGCTTCAGGAGGTTGAGAACCACCATCTGGTTGACCTCCACCATTACCAGCAGCTTCAGGAGGCTGAGAACCACCATCTGGTTGACCTCCACCATTAGCAGATTGATTAGTAGAATTAGGTGCTTCACCATTAGAACCACCATAACAGAATATACCATTAGCACCATTTGCATTAGTAAGTACTTCAATATTATTAATAATCAATTCAGCACCACCTTTTGCAAGAATAGCTGAATTCATCCCATAAAAAGATGATTGTTCACTCATTGCACTGTCTCCAGTTTTATTAACTTTCAAACCAGATAATTCATCTTTTATTTTTCCATTGACTAAGATTGAATTTTTATCAGGACTAGCAGAACCATAAACTCCACCAGATAATTGTTCATTAGTTGTTATTTCTTTATCAGCAGTATATGTTGCATTACTATTAGAACTAAAAGCAAATATTGCAATACCAATAACTAAAATAACAACAATAACTATTATTAGTAATTTCACTTCTTTTCTCATAATAACACCTAATTAAAGTTAAAAATTAAACTTAACATAATGTTAATAATTAATAAGTAATTTATTATATTTAAAATAAATTAAAAAAAAAAGAGTTAAGGAAACTATTCAATAGCATTAAATTTAGTTTCCAATACAACAATAAGTACAATACCGACAATAATAGCTATAATACAACTTACAATGTCTAATAAACCAGCTGAAGTTGAAGCAATAATATTTACAGCAGGGATTTTTAAAGTACCAACCATTACACCAATTAAAAATGCCATTGTAACTTCCTTATAATGTTCAAGTAAGTAGTTTAAAATTCTTGAAAATCCTAAAATACCAATAATTGCCCCTACAATAAAAACAATAATTTCAGATAAGTGGAAATTATGAAGAGCATTTAACATGTACTCATATTGACCTAAAAGCAATAATAGAAATGATCCAGAAATACCTGGTAAAATCATTGCACAAATAGCTATTAAACCTGAAATAAATATAACCGGTAAAGAATGGTTAGCAGCAATTGGATTTAAACTTACAAAAATATAAGCTGCAATAAAACCAACTATTGCAAATCCTACATGTTTTAAGTTGAGTTTAGGAATTTGTCTAATTAATACATAAGCAGAAGCTATAATAAGACCTAA
>JABUVA010000021.1:4069-12470 GCA_021442885.1 Methanobrevibacter sp.
TCTAATGCTTCATCAACTGTCATTTCTAGAACTTCATAAATGTTTTTACCTTTATATCTAATGTCTAGTGTCTCTTCATTGTAACGTTTACCACCACAAACCTCACATGGAACATAAACATCTGCTAAGAAGTGCATTTCAATTTGAACTATACCATCTCCAGAACATGCTTCACATCTTCCTCCTTTTACATTAAAACTAAATCTACCTGGTTTATATCCTCTAGCTTTAGCTTCTGGTGTTTCTGCAAATAATTCTCTGATATAAGTGAATAATCCTGTGTATGTTGCTGGGTTTGACCTTGGAGTTCTTCCTATAGGTTTTTGATTAATAGCTATTATTTTATCTATATTTTCATATCCTTTAATTTCATCAAATATGCCTGAAAATCTGTATTTATGGTTTATTTTTTCAGATAGTCCTTTGTATAGAATTTCATTAATTAAACTACTTTTACCAGAACCACTAACTCCTGTAACACATGTGAATTTTCCTAGTGGAATATCAACATCTATGTCTTTAAGGTTGTTTTGTTTTGCTCCTATAATTTTAATGAATTTTCCATTTCCAGGACGTCTAGTTTTTGGAATGTCTATTATTTCTTGTCTTGATAGGTATTTTCCTGTTATTGAGTCTGGTGAGTTCATAATTTCTGTTGGAGTTCCTGATACTATTATTTTACCTCCATGTTCACCTGCTCCTGGACCTATATCTACAACATGGTCTGCTGATAATATTGTCTCTTCATCATGTTCAACAACTATTAAAGTATTTCCAAGGTTTTTAAGTCTTTTAAGTGTTTCAATAAGTTTTACATTGTCTCTTTGATGAAGACCAATACTTGGTTCATCTAAAATATATAAAACACCTACTAAACCTGAACCAATTTGTGTTGCAAGCCTTATTCTTTGTGCTTCTCCACCTGAAAGGGTTCCTGATGATCTTTCCATTGAAAGATAATCAAGGCCTACATCTACAAGGAATTTAAGTCTTTCACGTATTTCTTTTAATACTTCTTTTGCAATAAAGTTTTCTCTTTCATTAAGTTTTAAATCTAGGAAGAATTGATATGAATCTTTAATAGACATTTCAACAACATCTGCAATTGATTTATCTCCAACAGTAACTGCTAATGCTTCTGGACGAAGTCTTTTTCCTCCACAAACATGACATTTATGGTCACTCATAAATTTAGATATGTATTTTCTACTGTAGTTAGATTTTGTTTCTAGATATAAACGTTCCATTCTTTGAACAACACCTTCAAATCTACGATTTACTTGGTATGATTTATTTCTACGTTTAAATGAAAATGGCACTTTTTCATTAGTACCATATAATATTATATCTTGTTGTTGTTTTGTTAATTCATTAAATGGTGTATCCATACTAAAGTTAAAATGTTTAGAGACAGCTGTAAGCATTTGATGGTAATAGTTTTCTTTTTTAGTAGATTTTGACCATGGTACAATTGCTCCTTCATTTAATGATAGATTTTTATTTGGAATGATTAAATCAGGGTCAATTTCCATTTTAGAGCCAATACCATTACATTCAGGACATGCTCCTTGTGGTGCATTAAATGAAAACATTCTTGGAGATATTTCTTCAAAGTTTATTCCACAGTCAACACATGCAAAGTGTTCTGAGTATTTTTTCTCAAATTCTTCTCCATCTTTATCAAATAATACATTGATTAATCCTTCTCCAAATTCTGCTGCTGTTTCTAGAGAGCCTACTAATCTTCTTCTAAATTCTGTGTCTTTTCTTGTTTTAAGTCTATCTACTACTACTTCTATTGTATGTTTGTAGGTTCTAGCTAGTTCTATATCATCATCAAGGTTTCTAATCTCCCCATCTACACGAGCTCTTACAAATCCATTATTTCTTAACTCTGCAAATACTTGTTTATGCTCTCCCTTTTTATCTTTAACAATTGGAGCTAGTATTTGTATTTTAAGGCCTTCACCTTCTTCTAATATATTTTCACCAATTTGTCCTATTGTTTGGTGTGATACTTCTTTACCACAATTTGGACAGTGTGGTATTCCTATTCTAGCATATAATAATCTTAAATAATCATATACTTCAGTTATTGTTCCTACTGTTGAACGTGGGTTTTCTTTTGTTGTTTTTTGATCTATTGAGATAGCTGGTGATAGTCCTTCAATATAATCCATTTCTGGTTTTTTCATTTGTCCTAAAAACTGTCTTGCATATGCTGATAATGATTCAACATATCTACGCTGTCCTTCAGCATAAATTGTATCAAATGCAAGGGAAGATTTTCCTGATCCACTTAAACCGGTTATTACAATGAATTCATCTCTTGGAATAGCTAAATCAATATTTTGTAAGTTGTGTTCTTTAGCTCCTTTGATGACTATTTGTTTTTTAGAATTTTCCCCCATTATATCGCCTCTTTTTATGTGATAAGTTTAAAATTAGTTTATAAATTAATTAAAATAATGTTAAGTAGAATTTAAAAAAATATATGTTTAGATAAAAATCTATCTATATATTATTTTGTTCGCAGTATATAAAACTTTCCAAAAATACTATCCTTTTTTCATTTCCTTAATAGTAAATAACTTATTTCTAAGTTCTGCAGCCTTTTCAAAATTTAAATTCTTAGCTGCTTCTTTCATATCCCTCTCTAAATCCTTAATTAATAAGTTAAGTTCATCTTTAGGCATCTTATTAATATCTGTAGCAGATTTATCATATTTTACATCTGATTCTTTTTTCTCTTTTAAGCTACGAACAGTTGTTTTAGGAGTAATGTTATTTAATTCATTAAACTTTAACTGTATTTTCCTTCTTTTATTTGTAATATCAGTAGCATTTCTAACAGAATCAGTCATTTCATCAACATACATTATAACTTTACCATTAACATTTCTTGCAGCTCTACCAATAGTCTGTATTAAAGAAGTTTGATTTCTTAAAAATCCTTCCTTATCAGCATCTAAAATAGCTACTAGAGAAACTTCAGGTAAATCAAGACCTTCTCTTAAAAGATTCACACCAACAAGAACATCAAAAGTTCCTCTTCTTAAATCATCAATAATTTCAGTTCTCTCAAGAGTATCAATCTCTGAATGCATATACCTAACTTTAACACCTATTTTAGCATAATAATCAGTTAAATCCTCAGCCATTCGTTTAGTTAAAGTTGTTACAAGAACTCTTTCATCTTTTTTAGCTCTAATTCTAACTTCTTCAAGTAAATCATCAACTTGGCCTTGAACTGGTCTTATTATAATTTCAGGATCAACTAAACCAGTTGGACGATTAATCTGCTCAACAATATTAGTTGAACGTGATAATTCATATTGTGCAGGTGTAGCAGAAACATATAATACATTATCCATAGCTACTTCAAATTCATCAAATCGCAATGGTCTATTTTCTTTAGCTGAAGGTAATCTAAAACCATAATCAACTAAAGTTTGTTTACGTGCTTTATCTCCATTATACATCCCTCTAATTTGAGGAACAGTTACATGAGATTCATCAATTATTGTTAAAAAATCATCAGGAAAATATTTAAGTAAAGAATAAGGAGTATCTCCCCATTCTCTTCCAGATAAATGCATAGAATAATTTTCAACCCCTGGACAATAACCCATCTCTGTTAACATTTCAATATCAAAACGAGTTCTTTGTTCAAGTCTTTGAGCTTCTAATAATTTATTTGTTAAATTTAACTCTTGTATTCTTTCATTTAATTCTTGTTGAATGTTATTAACAGCTGTATCAAGCCTATCTTGACCAACAACAAAATGTTTTGCTGGAAATATCATATAACGAGGCAAATCTTCATTTTTCTTACCTGTGACTCTATCAATTAATCCAATAGCATCAATTTCATCACCGAACATCTCAATTCTAACAGGAGATGTTCCATCAACAGGATTTATTTCAATTGTATCTCCACGAACTCTAAATTGCCCTCTATCAAATTCAATATCATTACGTTCATATTGCATGAAAATTAAACGTTTAATAATATCATCACGTTCAATAATATCTCCAACAGCAATTCCAAATGCAAACTCCCCATAATCTTCTGGTGAGCCAATACCATAAATACAAGAAACACTAGAAACAACTATCACATCATCTCTAGATAATAAAGATTGAGTAGCAGAATGTCTCATTGTGTCAATTTCTTCATTAATAGAAGCTTCTTTATCAATAAAAGTATCAGTTCTTGGAACATAAGCTTCTGGTTGATAATAATCATAATAACTAACAAAGTATTCAACAGCATTATCTGGGAAAAACTCTTTAAACTCATCATATAGCTGTGCTGCAAGAGTCTTGTTATGAGAAATAATTAAAGTTGGTTTTTGAACCTTTTCAATAACATTAGCCATTGTAAATGTCTTTCCAGAACCAGTAACTCCTAGTAGAGTTTGTTCTTTTTTACCATTTGCAAAACCATTAGCTAATGATTCAATAGCTTTAGGTTGATCTCCTAAAGGTTTATAAGGTGATTTTAGTTCAAATTGTTTCATAATTAACTCCTAAAAAAAATAAACCTTATATTTAAAGTATTATTGCTTATTTATAGTAACATTAAAACTAATATGAATAAATGGAGGTTCACAACAAGGTACTACTTTACTATCTCTTATTGTAACATTTTCATAGTCTTTTAAAGCATTTTTTAAATCTGATTTTATTTTTCTAACAGATTCTTCAACCATAACCCTCATATTTCCTAGAAAATTAATATTATCATTAGTATTTAAAATAGCTATATCCTCAACAACATAAGGTTCTTTATAATTTTTTAAAATGTCATTAGATTTATTAATTAAATCTTGTTTGATTGCTTGTTTATCTATCTCCATATAATCACATACCTATTATTCTTTATAGTTATGAATATAAAGTATTTTTACCAAGAGCATTTGAAAAATAAAAAAGATTATGATTTTAAATAATCTGCAATAATATTTGCAAGAGAAACACGAGAAGTATCTGAAGAAATACTATTAGTAGAAATTATACTTTGAGCACCAGCTTCATAAATCCTTGTAGTAGCTCCATTAACAAGAAGAGGATGAACACAACAAACATCAACAGATTTAGCACCATACTGTTTTAAAATTTTAATTGCATTAACAATAGTTCCTCCAGTAGCTATAATATCATCAATAATAACTGCTTTTTTACCTTTAACAGCATCAACATTAACAGTCTCATCAGATGAATCCTCACATCTAACATCTACAATTCTTGTTTCAACCTTATCTGGACCTAAACGAACCTTAGAAAGATAAGTACACTCACAATTAAGAATCTGAGCTATTTCTTGAGCAAAATGATAAGCTCCTTTGTCTGGTGCAACAATTAAAAGATCTTCCTCATCATTAATAAAATCAGCTATTGCAGGCATTGCAGATAGTGTTTTAGCTGGAATATTAAAGAAATTTAAAACACATTCCTCATGAATATTAAAAGTAATAAATTCATCAGCTCCCGCAGATTCAATTAATTCTACTACAATTTTAGCAGAAACTGATTCTCCAGGATTAAATCTTTTTTCTTGTCTTGCATAACCCATATAAGGCATAACAACTGTAACCTTCTTAGCACCAATGTCTTTAACAGTTTTAATTAGAAACAATAATTCAAGAATATTTTCATCTTGAGGATAACCAGTAGATTGGATAATAATTACTTCATCATCTATTTTCCCATTTATTTTCAAATATCTTTCACCATCAGGGAATTTTTTAGATTCTACATAACATAATCTTTCTCCAAGCTTTTCTGCCACCTTAGCTGCAAGATCTTGAGAGGACGAACCACCAATAATCACCATAATCACCAAATTATCATAATAAAATTTCAGCATATTTCATACAATATAGCTATCAAATATATTAATAAATTTGTACAATTACCCTATAAATAAATTACCATATTAATTTACAAGAGAATTAAAAAGAATTTTTAATAAATATTTTCTTACACCCTTCTAATAATAACATCATCAAACTAAACACTATTACACATCTTATCTAATAATATAAAATTACCCATCCATCAAGAACAAATTTTTCTATAAACTTAGGTTAAATTTAACAAAGACAACCAATTGGAATTACTTTAACACCATCTTCTCTAGTATATGCCATGTCTCCACCAGTGATAATAGCTAAAAAGCTTGGTTCATCCAAATCAATTTTTTTATTTTTTACACTATCTTTAATTAATTTTTTTAATTTAAGTAAATTTTTTGCACCTTTTTCAATTTCTTTGTGGCCTAATTTAAATTCAATTAAAGCATATCTTCCATCATCTAGGTATATGATGCAATCGGCCTCCAAACCACTATCATCACTATAATATAGCACTTGACCATTAACTGAACTGGAATAAACTAATAAATCTCGTATACATAGATTTTCAAATATAAAACCAAATGTTTCAAAATTTTTCAATAATTTTTCAGGAGTCAAATTAAGGCTGGCAACTGCTATTGATGGATCAATAAATTCTTTTTTGAATGATTTTCTTATAGTATTTGCAGAACGGATGTTAGGAGACCAAGCAGGAATATTCTGAATAACGTACAACCTTTCAAGAGCCTTAATATATGAATTGTATGTTGGAAGAGTAATATCTCCAAATTCTGTTTTAATATCTTTCATAAGTGTTTTTTTACTGGCTAATGTTGAAATATTTCTAGAATAGGATTTTAATATGGCTTTGACCCTTTGAGGGTTGCGTTTAATTCCATCAACTTCTGAAACATCGCTGTTACATATCACATCAATATAATCAGAGACAATTGATAATTGCTGTTTTTTAGTCTTTTTGTTTAAAGATTCTGGCCATCCTCCTCTGCATGCTGCAAATATTAAATCTTTTATAGATAGATTTGAGGTAATTCCATCAATATTTAAATTTTCATCATTGAATAGGTCAATTAATGAAATTGCACCAGTTGATTCACTACTTTCATATAAACTCATTGGACGCATAACTATTCTTTTTATTCTTCCAGCTCCTGAATGCATGATTTTACTTTCATCTACTATTGTAGAACCAGTTAGAACATATAATCCGTCTTTATCAGACTCATCAACTAGATATCTCACAGCATCCCATAGTTCTGGTGCCATTTGCCATTCATCTATTAGCATTGGTTTTTCACCATCCAATAGTGCAATAGGGTTTGTGTCGGCAAGTTTTAAATAGGATTTTCCATGAACTGGATGTTGTAGTTCTATAAGGCTTTTGCATTGTTGTTTTGCAGTTGTTGTTTTACCACACCATTTTGGGCCGGTGATTAATACAGCGCCCATATAATCCAAAGATTCTTTAAGTTCATTATCAGTATATCGTGGCAAATATTTTTTCATAAAAATCCCTTTTTTATATTTTTCACTTATTTATTTTATGTTTTTCATCTAAATTATTTTATATTTTTCATCCAAATAAAATTTATAAAAATGTGAAAAATTATAATATAATTAAGTATTAAACACTATTATAGTAAAAAAATAATTTTTAATTTTAATAAAATAAAATTAACATTAAATTATCTATTAATTAAAAATTAATTGTTTTTAAATAATTTTAAAAATAACCTCAAATTCAAATTATTTAATTCTAGAATTTTATACAATAAGTAATCAACAATTTCGATAATGTTATGCCAATTACCCTATAAATATCATAATATCATTTTTAATATCGAACATATAATAATCATCGAAAATATTATATCCCTAAAATAACATTATAATAATTATGAGATGGATAATAAAAATACTTCTATTCGTTATTGTTGTAGCTGTTATAGCGTTTTTTTCAACAGCAAATATATTAATTATAGCTACAGATACAACAGAAGGAAACCCTGATGCGCCAGGAGTTGATATGGGTGCTATTTGGAGCGCAGGTGGAGGATTAGAATGGATCTATCCTGGAAGTTCATTTAACAGTAACCACCAAACATTACATAATATCTATTATGACACTCCTGACAATCCTTATAAAGGAGCTGCAGATATTATTGAATATACATATCATAAACGGCCAAATCTTATAGTAACAGTAAATAATAATGCATCTCAAAGAATCTACGGAGATAATCTAGTTAATGATATTCGTAGTTATGATTGGCAACAAGGATATGATCGTGCTCCTGCAATAGATGCAGCAACACAGAATAAAACTCCTAATATCCTCGGAGTAATTACGAGCATATTTACTGGAGATATTGCATTCCACTTTGTATAACTAATTTAACTTTCATTTTCAATTTTATAATAAACTAACTAAAAATTATTTTAATATTTTAATATTCATTACACCCTAATTTTATCAAAATAATTATTTTGATTATCTGAAATATAGTTTTAAATAAAATAGG
>JABUVA010000022.1:0-3156 GCA_021442885.1 Methanobrevibacter sp.
AATGCTTTTCTCTCACTATCTCTAACATGCATAAGTAATGGAACTTTATAATCATTAGCTATATCTATAAAACTTTTAAAAATCTCTTTTTGTCTTTCTCTTAATGCTTTATCTTTAACATAAAAATAATCAGTTCCAACTTCCCCAATAGCTACAATATTATCCAGATTATTTAATATCTGTTGTTGTGCTTCTTTAATTTCCTCATCACTTGATTCTTGAGAAGATACTGGATGAAAACCAAAAGTAGGATATATAAATCCTTTATGCTCTTTAGCTAATTTTAAAACATGTTCATTACTTTCACAATCAGTACCTGATACTAAAATTGCATCTAATTTATCTTTAGCACGTTTTATTACATCTTCTCTATCATCAGCATAATCATCAAAGTTAACATGACAATGAGTATCAATCATTTAAACACCAAATCTACGTTCTCTTTCTTGATATGATCTTATAGCTCTTAAAAAATCAACTTTTCTAAGTTCAGGCCATAAACTTTCACAGAAATAAAGTTCTGAATATGATGATTGCCATAGTAAAAATCCACTTAAACGTTCTTCACCACTTGTTCTAATAATTAAATTAGGATCATCTAAACCAGCAGTGTATAAGTTTTTACTTACATCACTTTCAGTAATTTCATCTGGTTCTAATTTTCCTTCTTTAACTTCAATTGCTATTTTTTTAATAGAATCTACAATTTCTTGTCTTCCATCATATCCAATAGCTATATTAAGTAATCTTTTATCATAATGTTCAGTTGATTTTTCAGCCTCATGAATAGCTTCAAGAACATTATCCGGAAGTAAATCAAGTTTACCAACGGCTTTTACTTTAACTTCATTTTTATGTATTTTTTCATGAGATACAATACGTTTAAAGTTTTTAACAAAAAGATTCATTAAACCTTCAACTTCATGTTCAGACCTATTAAAGTTTTCAGTGGAAAATGCATAAACAGTAACAATTTCAATTCCTAGTTCTATAGTCCAATCTAAAACCTTTTCTAGAGTGTCAACACCCATTTCGTGGCCTTTAATAACATCTATATTACCTTGGATTTTAGAATATCTCCTATTTCCATCCATAATAAGTGCAACATGTTTAGGCATTTTATCTTGAGATAACTTCCTAGATATGTTCCATTCATAAAATTTATAAAGTAAATTTTCACCCATTTTAATAACCTTTTTATATGTTGGATAAATTATAAGCTAAGTCAATTGATCGGATATATCCTTCTATACTTTGATCTCTACTAGTATCTATATAAATTTGTGATAATCCAAAGGTTATAGCACCATAACTTGGCCATGAATTAATTAAAACTAAACTTCTAAATAACACATTACCAAATATCCCATCAGGAGCTATTATAATATTACATTTATCTTTTAATGCCTGTTCTATTAGAATATAATAGTTTTTAACATCAAATTTAGTTTTTTTATCAATTAACTCTTTTAATTTCTCGCTTTCTTCAATGGATTCATTAATTCTAATACTTCGACCATAATCACCCTTTCGTCCATCGGCAAGAATAGCTATTTTTGGAATTTTTCCTTGTTTTGTTAAAAAATTTCCGCATTCAATAGCTATATTAAGCTTGTTTTCTAATGAATCTCCTTCATCTATGCCTACTGGAGTTAGTAAAAATTCTTTATTATTATCAATAATATATGTTGCTCTAAAAATAAATTTATCTTTAAATTTTTCTTTTAAATTTTTCATAACTTTTGATGCTTTTAGTGACCCTCTAATTACAGCATCAATATCTGGATTTAATATGGCATTTATTAAATCTTCATCATCATGAACCAATTTAAAATTAATATTTTCATTTTCAATAGATTTAATAGCATTTAGAACATTTTTATTTTCACCAATTCCAATGGCTATAGTTTTCATTAGTATGAAATATGTTATAAATTATTTATAAATATAACTAAAAATTTTTTTTAAAAGAAATATATGAGATTAATTTTTAATCTCATTGTTAAAATCATATATTGCTTTTTCTACTAAATCTATTACAGATTTTTCTAGGTTTGGATAGGTGTAGTCTAAAGGAATTGGTATATTATCACAGTATACAACTTCTAATCCACCATCAACTGCTTCTTTAGTAGCTACATCTACAGCAGCTGCTTTAAGTTCTGTTAACATTACATCTGCTTCTTTTATATGTTTTTTAATATCTTCACGTAGAAGTGGCCTATTTGCAAGGTTTGATGTAATTCCAACAACAGTACAATCATGGTTAGTTTCTAGATATTCTACTAATTTAGGTTGAACTGATGATGGTGCAGTTGTAGCAAATAAGACTTTTTTACCAGTAATATCATCTAATGGTTTAGGTCTAAACACAGTTGCAATAACTTTAGCTTTAGGATTAATTTCCTTAATTGATTTTTCAATATAATCAATTTTTTCTTTATTTGCCATTGGTTCTTCACACATTGTAATAATAACCAAATCAGCAAAACTAATTCTATAAGGTCCAAAATATTTTAAAACATTGTTAATAGGTTGATTTGCTCCAACAAGAACAATATTTTGATTTGTTTTAATAGGTGGTATTGCAGCACCACTTCCTTCAAAAATAACAAACTCAGAATCAACTTTATTAGCTAAATTAGCTCCTTTTTTCATATTAGTGAGGAATGTTTCACCAGCCATACCTCCACCACAACGTCTACAACCAATTGTTAAAATACGACTCATTAATGCATCTTCCCAATGATCACTAGCTGCATGAACTCCTTTAGCTGATTGATTAAGTAGAAATTCTGGTGAAATTTCGATTTCATCACCATGAACTATTTCAGGTTCTTCAGGTCCCCCTCTTCCCATAGCTACTACACAAGGGTTATGGCCTTTTTCATGAAGTAATCTTGAAACAAATCCAGAAACAGCTGTTTTACCAATTCTCTTACCAGTTCCTAGAATTTTTAGTGAAGGTTTTTCCATAATTTCATATTGAGTTACAGGTGTGAATGTAAAATCAGTTCCTTCATAGATTCTATTTTCTTGTAAAACAAGACTAGCTATTTTAAATCTTTTTTCATAATCTAAAATAGGTTCATCACTTAAATCTAAAACAGAATCAACATTATAAATCTCAATCATTTCTTTAATTAATTTATATGG
>JABUVA010000022.1:3217-9947 GCA_021442885.1 Methanobrevibacter sp.
TCATTTTTTAGTTTTTCTGTTCCTCCAATAAAAACCGCTGCTTTCACATCATTATACTCTAATTTGTTTATTGTTTCAATTGCTTCTTGAGTAACAGGAAGATAATGTTCCCCATCGATTAAACATAATATTTTTTTATACATAGAAATCACTATTATTCATTAATTTATAAATCATTTATAAATTAGTTTATAAAAAAGTATTGTTAATACATAAATTAGAAAAAGTATTATTATATATTTATAAAAATAGATAAGTTAAATTCATTCTGAAGAATGAAAATTTATTATTCAATAAATTTAAGCTGTTTTTAACTCTTTTTCAGATCTAGCAACTAAATCAGATAAAGAATTGTAAACATTAGGAGGAATTGAATTTTCTTCCTTCTCAGCAATTAGTGTTGAGATGATTTTGCAGAGAACAAAAATTGCATGTTTATGCTCAGCTTTAGTTTTATGAATATGATGTGGACTTATATTTAGTACTGTGTATTCCATACAATCATTTTGAATTTGATCGTTTTCTGCTAAAATTTTCAATACATAAACTAAAAACTGGTGTAACTGTATCATTTCATCTTTATACATAAATATCTAACTCATATAAAATTACATGTTTTTTTAAATTTATAAAACAAATCAATTACATTAAATATTATAATATTAAATCTCATTGTATTTATAATATATGTAAATTTTAACTATAAACTTACATTAACTTATCAAATAAATTTGAAAATAATAATGGCAAATTATCATCAAGATAATCTAAACCTTTTTGTGTTATGCCATTTTTTGTAGCTACTTTACTAATTAACTCATCACTTGAAAATACTTCTTTTTTTAAAAGACTAGCAGTAGCTAAATTAGTCTCATTTAAATAAGAATAAATATCATCATATTCAAGATTTGATGATTTTGCCAATTGCTTTGCAAATTGAGATGTGACAAAAGATATAAATGCTGGCATACAACTTGTAGCTACTGTAAGAGCTTCTAAATCATCATAATTATTACAATTAATAACATAGCTAAATTTAGAAAATAAATCTTCAATAGACTGTTTATTTTTATTTGAAGTATTTTTACCATGGTAAAATATAGAAACTCCTGATTTTTCTCTACAATCATCAGGCCATGAAGCTATTGATGGAATAACACAAGAAACTTCACCACCATATACTTTTTCAATATCCTCAAATCTAATTCCTGCTGAAGAGTGTACAATATAAGAATTTTTATTTAAATAAGGTTTAATTTCTTTTAAAACATTTATAAAATCTGGACTTTTAACTGAAATAAAAATAACATCTGAATTTTTAACAAGGCCAATATTATCATCATAAGTATTAATTTTAGGATTAAGTGATTTTAATTTAGAACTAGTTTTATTTGAAATATTTAAAATATTATCCTCTAAAAATCCAATACTTTCAAGATTTTTACAAATTAACTGACCAATATTTCCATATCCTATTACTCCAAATCTCATCAAATTACCCCAAGCTATAAAATACTTCCTTAACTTGCATAAAATTAGCTAATGTCTGATTTTCTATAATACCTGGCATTATACAAGCAACAATAATTCCTAAAACACCGAATAATATTCCAATACTCCATATAATTTTAACAGCATCCTTCTCAGCAATAGGTGTTCTTAAAACTAACCTAATTAAAGATTTAAAACCTGCATCTGGCCTTACAAGTTTACCCTCATCATTAACTTGTGTTGGTTTGAATCTTTGTCTTTCCATAACACCTGCACTGTAAAATTTTAAACAAGCATCAATAATATGAGGTAATAATACTATAAAAGCAATTAATTTAACTCTTCCAATAAATGCAATTGAAATAATAACTGCACCAATAATTAAAGTACCAGTGTCTCCTGGAAATACTCTAGCAGGATGTTTATTAAAGTAGAAAAATGCAACTAAAGATCCTAACATACTCATACTAATAATAGTAACATCATATTTACCAAGAATAATACAAGAAATAGTTAAAGAAGCTAATGAAATAATACCTAAACCAGACTCAATACCATTTAAACCAGCAAGCATATTAGTAAGATTAGCACCAATTGATAAAGCAAAAGGAATAATAATTAAATATAAAATACCAACATTAGGAGGAGCTGCCCATATTAATGGAATACCTGCTAAAAACAATAAAAAGAACTTCTCCTTAGAAGATAAAACAAGTAAATCATCAACAATACCAATAATTCCAACAAGTAAGATAACACATAAAACAACAATTAACTCAAAAGTTAGAATATCATGCATACCAATACCGACAAATATACCAATAATGAATCCAAAAAGAATTCCAAAACCTCCCATCTCAGCAACAACAGGTTTCCAGGACTTATGGATATCTCTACCAACAATATCTGCACTTTCAAGTTTTCTAATAATTCTAGGCATTGACATACGAGTTACTAAAAATGAAATTATACCACATATAATTGCAATAACATATAATGGTAATTGTGGAAGAATATTACTCATAAAAATCACTTATTTATTATTTAACATATAATATACTGTTCTTAAAGGAATATCAAGTTTTTCAGAAATATATTTAACAGACTTTCCATCTTTTTTCAATGAAAACACAGAATTCCTAACCTCATCATCATACTTTCTTTTATAATTATTAAACTTAAAATCATCATCACTTGATTTGATTAAATAATAAACTTTACTAAGAGATATATCTAATTGTTTAGCTATTTCTTTAGCAGATAATCCCTCTTTGGCAAGTTTTAAAACTTTAGATTTTAAAAAAACATTACTAGGTTTAGATTTACCCCATTTATACTCAATTTTTAAATTAATATCAAGTGTTTCTAAAGCATCAATATAAACTTTAGGAGTCCTATTAAAAACACTTTTAGGACAAGTAATAGTTTTTAAATTAGGATACTGATTCATTAAATCCATAATTTTTGAAGAACTTAAATTTTGCTTAACATGAACCGAAGTAATTTCATCATCATCCATAAAACATCACTATTTCCTAATTAAATCTAAAAAAGCTTTAGACTTCTCACTTTTAGGTTGTTTAACCTTATTAATATTATTAATTTCTTTATTAATTTTAGAATCATTAACATTAAACACATTACCTAAAGTTTCAATATCCAAATCAGAATTTAAACTAATTAAAGCTGGACCTAAAGCAGGATAATAAAACTTAATATGAGTATTACTAATTAAATTTTCAAAATTAAACTTCTCATAAAGTATAAAATCCATATCTGGAATTGTAATAATCTTTAAATCAGTTTCAAAATTCAAAGTATTAATAGTCCTACTATAAGAAGATTGGAAAACTTTCCTCTGCTGTCTATCTAAATCAACCCTAATATTAGGGAAAGGGCCATTATCTAATTTACGGTTAGGATAAGAAGTAGTTAAATAATATCTAAAAATATCCCACTTAATTAAAGCAGTAGGAATATTAGTAAAAATATTCTTTTCAATATTTTCCCTATTTTTCAAATCCCTTTTTAAAGAACGAATAATATCACCATAGCTATCTAAATAACCATGATTTTTAAACTCCCTTTCAATTTCAGATTGTCTCCAAATTTCTAAACCCTCTTGATCATGTTCCTCAATAAAATTAGGAACAAGACTATTATATTTAAAAATTATATTATCATAATTATTAAGTCTTTTAAAATCAGAAATATTCTTTTTAAAAATAGAATCTTTAATTTGATTAACAAGATCCTCGGAATATTTAACATAAGCAATAGCTAATGCAGTCCTAGTGTATTTATCATCTATAATAGCTGGTTTTGTTCTATGAAATCTTAACATTTCGATTCTAACATCTTTACCATATCTATTTCTAACTTCCTCTTCATAGTTTTCAATATATTCAGAATCTAGAGATATGTTCTTGTGAACCCAACGACCATTAGAGTCTTTAAATTTAATAACAAGAGCTATTGTTTTAACAACACCCCTACGTTCTTGTTTTAAGAAATTTAAAACCTTTTTAAATGCATCTCTACCCCAATCAGTAAATTCACTCATTAAAACCATATAATTTCCAGATAATGGGAGGTAAGGAAGTATTTCTAATCTATAAGTTTTATCCTTGTTAACCTTAAATGAGAAATTAGTACTTCCACAACTACATTTTCCCTCTAAATCATTATATTCATCAATTTTATATTGTTTATAACAAGCATCACATTTAATATTAGCATATTTATTAAGATTTCCAATAGCTATCCTGTGTGAATTAATAGCAGATTTTACCCTACCTAAAACATTCTTCTTAGCATTAGCTTTCATTCTAAATAGCTGGTTATGACGACTGTTTTCACTTAACTCTTCAAGACTAGTTTCACCAACAGCACCAGTACCATATCTATTTAATGATCTAAAAGGACTTTTATATCCATGAGAGTCCATAGACTCTTTTAATTTACGTAAAGACTCCAGCCTATCATTTAATTTAAAGTAAAGATTTTCAAAATAATCAAAATCTTCAATATAATCTAAATCTATTTTATCTTGAGCAATTTCTGCAAGATAACTTTCAGCTTTAGATATAAGACCAGATTCATCCATTAAAACACCAGGAATACAATTATGTTAAATTATACGTATTTATTGGATTCTTTCACCGATTTCACATTCATCAGGAGTAAGTAAAGCACCACTTTCACCAGTAGCTAAAATCATTCCTTCAGATAAAGTGCCAAATAATTTAGCTGGTTTAAGATTAACAACAACAGCAACTTTCCTATCAATTAATTCATCAGGAGAATAAAATTTAGCAAGTCCTGCTACAATTTGTCTTACTTCATCACCAATATCAACTTGTAGTTTTAATAATTTATCAGATTTCTCAATTTTTTCTGCTTCTTTAATTTGACCTATTTTAATTTCAACTTTATCAAATTCATCAATTGTAATAATATCACTCATACTATCCTCTTCCATACTATCTTTTAAATTTTCTTCAAGTTTTTTAATTTCATCATCAATAACATCATCTTCAATTTTCTTAAATAATGGTTTTGCCTTATTGATTTGGTGACCAACAGGTAAAAACTCTTTAGCATCATCCCATTTTTCAGGAATATCAATATTAATGATTTTAGCTATTTCATCAGCTTTTGTAGGAATATATGGTTTTAAAACAATAGCTAAAACTTTTGCTAATTGATTTGAAAGATATAAAGTATTAGCTGCTTTTTGCATATCCTCTTTAACTGCCTTCCATGGTTCTTGGTCATTGAAATATTTATTACCCATTTTAGATACTCTAAATATTTCAAGTAAACCATCTCTAAACTCATAGTTAGAAATATATTCACCAACTTTATCTGGAAGTTCTTTAATAGCTATTTCGAAATCTAAATCTTCTTTAGATGGATTTTTATATTCTGGAATTTTACCATCAAAGAATTTATGTGTAAATGTAAATGTTCTATGTAAGAAGTTTCCAATAACATCAGCTAAACCATCATTATTTCTTCTTTGGAAATCCTTCCATGAAAAATCAGTGTCTTTATTTAAAGGAGCATTAATAGTTAAATAATAACGTAAAAGATCAGGTTCAAATTCTTCAACAAAATCAGAAATCCATACAACCCAATTTTTACTTGTAGACATTTTTTGACCTTCAAGAGATAAAAATTCGCCAGCATAGATATTATCAGGTAATTTACAACCATATGCGTCAAGTAAAGCTGGCCAGAATATTGCATGATGATAAATAATATCTTTACCTATAAAATGAACTACATAATCATTCCAATAATCCTCCCATTTCTTACCAGAATGCTCAGACCATTGTGATGCTGAGGAGATATAACCTAAAAATGCTTCACCCCACACATAAATTACTTTACCTAATGCATCATCTAAAGGAACAGGAATACCCCAATCCATATCACGAGTTAAAACCCAATCCTTTAATCCTTCTTTTAACCAGTTAAGAGCATAATTTTTAACATTAGCTGGAAGATTATCATTATTATTAATATAATCTTCAATATCATCTTGAAACTCACTTAATTTAAAGAAATATTGATAGCTATCCTTAATAACAGGCCTATTACCACATGTTAAACATTCAGGTTCCTCAAGTTCAGTTGGTTCTAAAGCCCTACCACATTTTTCACAGTGATCTCCACGAGCTTCAGCCCCACAAACAGGACAAATACCCTGAACATACCTATCAGGTAAAAACTTTTCACAATTTTCACAATAAAGCTGAGTAATATCCTTTTTATAAATATAACCTTTATTATATAAGTCTAAAAAGAAATTCTGTGCAATATCATAATGTTTTTTATCTGTAGTTCTTGTAAAACTATCAAGAGAAATATTCATAGAACGAATATCCTCTGCAATCATATCATGATATCTTTTAGAAATTTCAATAGGCTTTTTATTCTCATTATCAGCTTTAACAGCAATAGGGGTACCATGTTCATCAGTTGCACAAACCATCAAAACATCATTGCCAATCATCCTATTATACCTTGCATAAATATCTGCAGGAAGATAAGTAGAACGTAAATGACCTAAATGACAAGGTCCATTAGCATATGGAAGTGCACATGAAATAAAAATCTTTGACATCTTATTAAGTTCTCCTTTAAATTTAAATTAAAATATACATTTTATTTCAAAATGTCTATTATAATAAAATATATTTTTAAAAACATTTAAAATTATTGTTTGAAAATA
>JABUVA010000022.1:9972-23536 GCA_021442885.1 Methanobrevibacter sp.
TAATTAAATTTTATCAATAATCATTAAATCTAATTTACAATAAATACAAATATTAAAACTAATAGATATAAAAATAATAATAGAGGATGATAAAATGACAGATAAAATAGCATTAGCTTCATGTACAGGAATGTCAGCTTTAGGATTAGTTTCAAGAGCTGCTATAACTGATTATGTAGAAGAAAACCAAAACGCCCTCTCAATTTGTATAACCTCCACAGCAACAGATAAAAAATCTATTTTAAATTCAATAAAAGATTTAATAAAATGGAAAATTGATGAATAGGTATAACAAAGAGAATAATTAAAAATTCCTTTAAAATGAGTTAAAAAAAATAAAAACATGCTTAAATTATAAAAAGAATTTATAGAAAAAATTAACAGTTTATTTATAAATTTAAATATTTTAAGTAGAAAACAACTAGCTTATAAACAGTCCCTAATAAGTTAATCTTTTAATCAATAAACAACAATATAAAAATTATGGCAGAGATTTCATATATCAACCCACTTTCCGAAGAAGGAAAAAGAATTATACATGAATATGGAGATTTAAATCAACTAAATCAAGAAGATGATGATTTAGTAAATATTATAATACATACACAGAATCAAAAAATCTCTGATGATAGTATAATCCCTAAAACTTATAAAGATTTAGCTATCAATAGAATTAAATGGGCTATTGAAAAGAAAAATAATAAAAACTTTGTAAATCAAGAATATGAATATTTTTTTAATCAAGATATATTTGAAGCAGATGTTATAGCATTCCATATTCTCTGTCAAGCTATAGCTATTCAATTTAATGTTACATCTAGAGAGACTAGAATGTTTATTGAATATCAAGGAAAGTTAATTGAAGAGAGACTTTCAAAAATAGCTCCTAGTTTAAGATATCAAATAATTGATGATATTCTTAGAGATATATCAACAGATGGTTCTATTAAATGGACTTCCCTTAAAGATGTTATTAGTTCTAAAAAATTATCGTTAATGCAATTATTACTTGATGATGGTGAAATCATCCTTGAAAAAGAGGAATTTTTAGAAAAATATGGAAATAAATTTGATGGAAGACCTGCTGATAAAATATATGACATAATTGTTGGTCAAAAACTTAAAGAACTTATTCTTTCTAGATTAATAATGCAAAATACTGAAGAGTATATTAAAAGAATTAAAGAAATGTCTAAACATGTTGAACTCCACCCATTTATTATTGAGCTTGCTGAAGAGTTAAAAGAAATGATTCCTGAAGAAATAGGAAAATATAATACATTTTATGCAGGTAGTGGAGGCATATATGGAACTGTAAAAGGTGGAAAATTAGTCCCAGAAGCATTTCCTCCATGTATTCAAAATACTATCGATGGTGTTTCATCAGGAGGACGTAATGATGCAATTGTACTTCTTTTAACATCTTTTATATCTTATGCACGATTATATCCAAGTATTTTTGGTTCTGATGAACCTATTAAAGTTTCAGACATTGATACTGATTTATCTATTACTGAAAATGAGATTCTACCTTTAATATATGAAGCTGCAGATAACTGTTCTCCACCATTATTTGATGATCAACCTCAAGAAAAGCTTAATATTATATCAAAATTAGGTTTTGGATTACATAGTGAGATTAATCTTGAAAACGAAGGTGAGACTAAGTGGTATACTCCTATGAGTTGTGAAAAAATTAAAATGCATTTACCTCAATTATGTAAAGAGGATAAATCTTGTAAAGGTCTTAATAATCCACTATCCTGTTATGGGCGTAGAAAATATCAAATTGATAAAAATAAAAAAGAAGAAAGTAGTTAAACTTCTTCATCAACTGTTTTAAATGTATAATGTTCCTCTTGAATAGCATCATAATACTCATTTAAAACTCCAGTTTCCCATTTATTATAATTCCAATATTCATTTTCTTCAAATCTGTTAGCTAAAATAGTAATTTTCCTTGCATCTTCATCAATATCATTTTTTTTACAAAAATCAGCTACAATATCTGGTGTATAATCTGCTGCTTCATCACCTTTAAATTCTTCATATTCCTCATATTCCTCATCAGATAAGAATTCATTAGCTTTAACAGGATTTTCTAAAGCAGATATTGTGTATAAGACAATGAATAAATCATCATTTAATGGTAATTGATTTTGTTCAACTCCAATACCTGAAATTTTTCCATTTTCTAAATTGAGAATTGTGTAACCTGACCTTTGACATGGAATCCATTCTTTATAAGCAAATTCCACTATATCTTTAGGGCTTAAGCTTGTTAAAATAGTTTTAAGTTGCTCAACACCTATTACTTCAATATATTCATCTTCCATTTTTAATCACCTACTTAAATTAATTCTACATGGTATTTTAGTTTAGTCCTTTATAATTATTTCTATTAATTAATAAAAATGATATTGATTATAGCAAAAAATACTTTTATAAATTAATTCAAATATAATAAATAAAAGTATGATAAAATTAAAATAAGTTTTAAATAGCTAATAATGATTTTTATGTTTTCTAGAGCTACATTAAAAGAAAGAAGACAATATTATAGAGAAGAATGGGATGTAGATGATTTACCTGACTTTATAAGTAAAGAAATTACTAAAAGAGAATTTGGTTTTGATCATAATGGAAAAGGACCAAATGATAGATATAAAGTCTTTAAAGGTAAAGATTCTTTAAGAAAATTTTTAAGATATAAAGCTCCATTTGCAGCCTACATCTCTGTTGCATTTTATAACAATCCATCCAAAAGACAAGATTGGCAAAAAGCAGAGTTTGTATTTGATGTAGATGCAAAAGATATCCCTATACGTAGTTGTCAATGTGATGGAGTATGTGAAATATGTCTTAATGAAGCTAAAGAAATCGTAAATAATCTTATTGATACTCTAGAAAGTGATTTAGGACTTAAAAATATACATTTAATTTATTCTGGAAGAGGATATCATATTAGAATTCTTGATGAAGAAGTAATGACTGAAGGAAGTGAACTTAGAGGAGAAATCTTAAAATATACTGCAGGAGCAGAAGTTCCTAATACAGAGTTTTCTAATGCAAATTTATCAAATAAATCTTTTAATTTTGAACATTTCTCAATTCCTGTAGGTTATCCAAAAGTATTTACAAAAAGAGTTAAATATAATATCCAACATTTAATAGGTAATGAACAAATAGATGGTATAAATAAAAATTTAATGAGAGATATTATTAAATATCGTCATTTATTAGATGATAATAAATGGGGGATGTTTAAAAACAATATAGGTCCTAGGCGTTATAAGAATTTAACAAATGCAATGGCTAGAACTAATCTAGAAACAATAGATGCAAAAGTTTCAATTGATTTAAAAAGAATATTACGATTACCATCATCACTTCATTCTAAAGTTAGTATGAAATGTGTAGAAGTAAAAAATAGGGAAACCTTCGATCCATTTAAGGAAGCCGTTCCTAAATTCGTTTATGAAAGAAAAAATAGTTAAGAAGGTGTTAAAATGGATATAATATTAAAAGAAATATTAGATGAAAGTGAATTTTTTGAAAAAAGTGATGAAAATACTTACATCCCAAAATATTTAGGATTGATTTTAAATAGTGTTGTTGTTTATGATGTAAATTGGGTTATTATAACAGAAGAAGAATTATTATTTATGAATGAGCATTTTAAAACCCATCCTTTAACTTCGATTCATCTTAAAAACATAAATTCAATTTTAATAATAACCGAAGAAGGAATAAAAAAGATTTTATAACTCATTTATACATATACTTTTTATTTTATTATTAATATCATAAATATCTCCTTCAGCGGAGATAAAATGCCAATCATCTGGAACTCTTTTAGATTTTTCTCTAGCTTTTTTAAGTTCATCATAATTTTCAAACATTTCTTCATCTTCAGAACGTGATTTAATTCTTTTCAATGATTCCTCAGGACTTATATCTAAAAAGAACATATAATCAGAAGTAGGTAGAAGGAATCTAACAATTTTATATACAATCATATTAATAGAATTAGGAAGATAAATAACAGCCATTGTATATCTTGAGAAAATCAAAATATCAATAGATTTATCAAAATAATAATATTTAATAACTGATCTAATTGCATCTAAACCAAAAAAGAGTGTGGCTTTAATATGGTTAAATTTGCCCTTTTTTAATAGGGCTTGTTTTGATTTTTTTCCAAAAAAATTATCATTAGTTGGATGGGAACGAATAACAACATTTTTTCCTTGATTTTTGTACATATCAGCTAATAGATTTACTTGAGTATCCTTTCCCGACCCATCAAGACCATCAATCACTATAAACTTCAAAATACCACCATAGAGATATAATACAAGATAGCGGTTACAATACAAACAGACACATTATCTAATCCTCTAGGTGTTGCTGCTTCAACAAATGTAACAATTAAACTTATTAGAAGAATAATTGGAATACTAATAACTGGAGTTGAAGGATATCCAATAAGTTTATAGAAAGAAAGCACAATAATAGAAGCTACAATCACTACAAGAAACATTGTAACTGAGCCTTGAATTGATTTTTGATCACCAGTTAAGTTATATTTATTTACACCATATCTCTCACCAACTACAGATGCAAAACCATCACCATAAACCATTGCTGCAATAGCTAATGCAACAATCCATAAATGGTTTGGTAATAAAATTATCAATATTGTCCAAATACCTGCATAATATACAAGACCTAAATCATGTCCTGCTTCTGTTGCAGTATTTTGAATTTGAATTGGAGAATATTTAGTTAGTAAAAATGCAAATAGTGTCAGAGGAAATGTTAAAAATAAAACCATTGCCATAGGATCAATAAAAAAAGGCATTATGAAAATACAATTTCCAACCATTATATGAAGTACTTTACGAGATAGTTTAGGATCATCTTTAAAGAATTTCTCCGAACAATAAAAGACTATTGCAACATAAACATAAACTATTATTAATGGTATAATATCCATAATATTCATAATATCATTCTAAATTACTTATTTTGATGCTAATTGTTCATTAGAAGAGATAGGATAAAATTCAGTATATTTAGAATTTCTTTCAATAGGATTCCTACCAATGTTTTTAACCATATCAGATAATGTGGAAATTGATGCTTCTACACCATCAGGTGCTCCTGAAGCTTCTGATAATTCATCTCCACCTAGAGTACCTCCTAAATCATTGGTTCCTGCTGTAAGAGCAACTTGAGCAAATCTGAATCCCATTTTAACCCAAGATACCTGAATATTAGGAATTAAATCACGAAGCATTAATCTAGATACAGCATATAACTTTAAATCTTCTGTTCCAGATGCACCTAAATTCTGTTGACCTTCTAAGAAAATAGGTGAATATTCATGCATAAAAGTCATTGGAATAAATTCTGTAAATCCTCTTGTTTCTTCTTGAAGATTTCTAATAACATCAATATGTTCAACACGTTCTTCTAATGTCTCGACATGGCCATACATAATAGTTGCTGATCCTGGAATACCAACTTCATGAGCACTTTTAACAATATCAATCCATTCTTGAGTAGTTACCTTTTCTGGACAAATTATCTCTCTGGACCTATCAGTTAGAATTTCGGCTGCAGTTCCAGGTAAAGTATCAAGTCCAGCAACTTTAAGTCTTTCACATGCTTCTGCAATGTCAATTCCAGAGACATTTGCTGCATCATTAATCATAGTTGGTGAAAATCCATGAATTAAAATATTTGGAAATTCCCCTTTTAAAAGCATTAATAAATGTTCATAATATTCAATATCTGCATCAGCAAGTACGCCCCCCATTAGACAAAATTCATGAGCTCCTTTTTCAACAGCACCAGCTGCTTTTTCAAGAATAGCTTCATCGTCCATAATATAAGCATTAGGATCATCAGCATCTTTTCCAAAAGCACAAAAACCACATCTAACCGTACATATATTAGTAAAATTAATATTGCAGTTATTAATAAAAGTTACATCGTTCCCAACAATTTCACTCCTTAAATAGTCCGCAGTAGCAAGTAAAGGATATAAATCAGGTCCTTTAATATTCATTAGATAATTTCCCTCTTCAACAGAAATTGGTTCATCTAAAGATTTTGTTAAAATCTTTTCTGTTTTTGAAGAAATCGGTAATTTGTCAAACATATTAAATATTATTATAATGATTAAATATAAAGATTTCTAAATTTAAACCCATTTAACCTTAGATGTTGTAAAAATATAATTTTTTGAGAAAACAGGATTGTATAACTCATTTGTTAATTCTTCTGTATTGAATGATTTAGCTATTGATTTTCTTAAATTATAATTTATCCTATCACCAGCTGAATCCATTTCTTTTTTATCTAAATTAACATTAGAGCTTACAGTAACATTAAATTGTATTTTTTCTTTATTGTAATTTGAATCAAATCCCATATTAGTATAATTAATTTTAACTAATCTAACTGATTTTGGAGTTAATAATCCATTTTTAGAAATCTGATAATCATTGTAAACATCCTCTGGAAAAACTGCAATATTATCCATTGAAATTCCTTCAGTAACACCTTGTCTTGCTGAACTCATAGCTATAATTAATTCATTTTCATTTAATACATAAATACTACTAGCTACTACAATAACCAGTAGAACACCTATTAAAAATATAAATTCCATACTTAATTGTCCTTTTTCATCCATACTTATCTTATCCTATTTGAGTTATTGAAACTTGTGATTTTCCATGTTTTTTTATTAAATATGAATTTCCACCATATAATTCTATATTATCAATTTTAATATCTTTTTTAACTAAATTTATTGGAATTATGTAATTTTCAGCCATTCTACCACCACCAGAAAATACTATTTTATTTTTAGATACTTTAAGTGAATATTTATCTCCTTTAATTGTGCTAGGTAGCTGTATTTGTTTACTATAATTCTCACCATTTGAATTAACTTGATTAACATCATCACAAATTTCATCTAAAACTATTCTAATTGTTGAATGCTTTTCTATATTTTCTGTTGATGAGATATAATATGCTGCAACAAACAAAATACAAGAAGCTATCAATATTAAAATAAAGATAGAAAAAAGATATTGTATTGAAATAAATCCTTTATTATCCATAATTAAATAGTAGGAAAGCTTATTAAAATATTTTGTTAAAATTATCCTATGAAATTGATTTAAGCATGTGAAAATAATTTCATTGAAAAGTAATATATAACATAAAATATCAAATAAGATAGTATGAAAAGTAAAGTAGTTTTTATTGGTGCAGGTCCTGGAGACCCTGATCTTATTACTGTTAAAGGTAGAAATATAATTGAACAAGCAGATATTATAATTTACGCAGGTTCTCTTGTTAATAAAGAAGTATTAAATGTTAGAAAAGACGATTGTGAAGTCTACAATAGTGCTGTACTTAATTTAGATGAAATTATAAATATTATTAAAGATGGAATAGCTGATGATAAACTTATTGCAAGGGTTCATACAGGAGATCCTTCAATATATGGAGCTATTGGAGAGCAGATTCGTGAATTAAATGAAAACAATATTGAATATGAAATAATTCCTGGTGTTAGTTCTGTTTTTGGTACAGCTTCAGTTCTTGAAAAAGAATTAACTTTACCTGAAATTTCACAAACTGTTATAATAACTAGACCTGAAGGTAGAACACCAAAACCTAAAAAAGAAAGTATTAGTAGTCTTTCAAAACATGAAGCAACAATGTGTATATTTTTAGGAGTAGGTATGATTGATAAGGTTGTTGAAGATTTACTTGTAGGGTATAATGAAGACACACCTGTAGCAGTTGTTAAAAAAGCTACTTGGGAAGACCAAGAAATAATTGAAGGAACCCTTAAGGATATAGCAACAAAAGTAAAAGATGCCAATATAACAAAGACTGCAATGATAATAGTTGGAGATATATTAAATCCTGGAGATTTTACACCATCTAAGCTATATGATGCAAACTTTAAACATGAATATAGATAGATTTATGAAAATTCTTTTACAGCTTTTGAAACTAATTGTAATTTCTCAAAAGCAACATCTTCAGAAGCCCTTCTAAGACCACAATCAGGGTCTAAAATAATATTTTCGCTCCCAACAATTTCAATTCCTTCACGAACAAGGTTTTGAACATCAATATAAGAATCAACTTTATTAAGAGATGTATCAATACATCCAAAACCTATTTTTTTATTTTTAATCAAACTAGCATTTTCACGTAAAACATCAAGATTAACATTATTTCCTGCAAACTCACAATCAAGAATATCAATATTAAACTTAGTAAGCTCTTTAAAAACATTATCTAATGTTCCACAAACATGCATACTTATAGGAACATCAACACTTTTAGAAATAATATCAACAGCTTTTCTAGCAGTTTTAAAGTCAACCATACCAGTTGATAAAAATGGCTCATCAATCTGAATATATTTAGGATTAACCTTCTCAGAAATAGCCATAACCTCATATTTCAAGCTATTAGCTAAATCAATAATCGCATCATTTTTATTTTTATAAAAAGACTCAATTCTAGAAGAAAAAATAATAGTAGAAGGTCCAGTAATAATCCCTTTAATTCCTTTATTTTCAGGAACATTACCATTAAAATATTCCTTAATTAAAGATTTTCCATATAATAAATCTTTAATAGAAATTTCCTTTATTGGCTTTTGTATTTTAGATGTAATAACAGTATTATTTCCTTCTAATTTCATTCCAGGAATATATTTAGTAAAAGAACTTACCATATCTCCTCTAACTTGTCCATCAGATACAACATCAATACCTGCTTCTAGTTGTTTGAAAATAGCTATTTTAATAGCAGATTTATAAGGATCATAAGAATTAAAAATATTTAGTAATTTATCTTTAAAAGAAGTAGGTTTTCCTAATTTAACAGGAAAACTACCAACAACAGTAGAATACATAAAATCAAGCCAATTTTCTAATTTTCTCAATTTCTTCCTCATCAATAGGTAACTCAATAACAGAAGTTCCATGACAAGGCTTAGTATAAGGAATTAGAACTCTTTTTCCATCATCTTTAATTCCAATAGGAATTGGTGGAATTCCAATAAGACGAACACCTAAAACTTCTTGTCCAGGTTTAACATTAATAATTTCATCGGATTTAAACCTAATAATCATAGCACAGTCTTTAAATCCTGCTTGATTAGCAAGAAATTTATAATCATCAGACTGTTGAAGATATGTTTCTAAACAAAAGGACATTATAACCTCTCCAATGCTTTATCAAATCTAACTCTAATCGGAGTAGGGTTGTGGAATGCACGAACTGCAACAATTTCTGCATCAGTATTCTCTTCTACAATATCAACATACTCTTTTAAAAGTTCAGGATCTTTTTCAAAAACTAAAGCTAATGATTTAGTTTGAAGAATATGGTAGAATGTAACAAAAAAGGACGCTGCAGCATCTTTATGAACAAAACCTACAAGTAAATCAAAATCTCCTTCACCTACATCATTTAAACAATTATCTAAATCAATAAGATTTTTAACATAATAATTTTCAGGATCAGAAACAGTTACAAGTTTAGTAGCTGCAGGGTTTGCAGCAATAGAAACATCATATCCTAATTTTGATAGTTTATAAGAAGCATAAATAGCCATAGGTGTTTGTGAAGGTACTTCAGGACACCCTAATAAAATTAATGCTTTTTTCATAATAATCCTCCTAATTTGTTCTTCTCTTAAGTGTAACAGCATTTGCCAGTATTAAAGCTGCCATAAACATGAAAGAAAGTAATGCCATACCATTTATTGTTCTGTTAAATATAAATAATCCAACTAAAGCTTGTGCAATAAATGCAGATAAAGCACCAATTAATAAAACTTCTTTACCTAAATATTTTTTAGTATTATTCTCTCTTTTTTCTCTGTAGATATATAATATTTTAAATCCTACAATAAGTGTAATTAATATAAATGCAATTAAAGCAATTAAACCTAAATATCCAAAGTCGAATGTATAACCCATAATCCCTGGAAGCATATAATCAATAGTATCCTTTTGATTTACAAGTGTACCGAAAAATACTGGTAAGGGAAGGCCAAACATTAAAATTAACTGCATAGGTAATGAAATATAACCCTCTGCAAAAGCCGTATTACCCTCAACACCCCAATATGATGAACTTGCACTATGTCCAATCAATTGTGTGTTATTTAATACCATTTTAATACTAGATACTGCATATTGCTCAATTCTTTGAAGACGTAATAAAGGACTGAAAATAGTCATTCCAGTTATTCTCGATATTCCTTCCAATCCTAAAAACGCTACAACAACTACAACAAGGAACAGACCAATTCTTTTAAGTGTTAATAATGATTTTTTTCTAAATGATTTTGAAATGACTAAATAAGCAATAAATAAACCAATAAACCATAATAACAAGAAAGATCTATGCATTAATCCACCAAATATGGTAATAAGTATTATTAGTAAATAAACTACTCTTTTAAGACCATGTACATTAACACCCGATTCTTCCATTACCTTTAACGACGCTAAAGCAGTTACAACACCTAAAATAGCAAAAGGACCGAATGGGTGAGTAAATTCATTTTGACTTGACGAGATAACAAGAAAAAGAATATCAGCACCAAAAAGAAGCACAAGCCCTCCTGATAAGAATAAAGCTAGAAATGTAACAATACTTAGTGATAATGGTACCAAATTAATAATAAATATTAATGAAACCAGAAGCACTAAAAATACTTCAACAATTAATTGTAAATGGTTTTGAGCAATTAATAACATATTTTAATCACGAATTCTTTTTATTATAAAAAATTAAATGGACTGACCGGGATTTGAACCCGGGGCCTCCGCCATGCCAAGGCGACGATCTACCATCTGAGCTACCAGCCCATAATTCAATAATAATATTAATATAGATTTATTAATATAAAAATCTATTTATTTGAATTGCCTAAATCATAGATATTCTCAATAATTAAACTAAATAAATCATCTGTCTTTAGTTCAATCTCATGATTATTATTAACAATAAACTCCAAAGCCTTTTGTGTTACCTCATTAATATCATTAGACCTATACATTAACCCCTTATTAATATAATATTGATCTACAGATAAAGTTTCACCAGGATAACATGAAATAACAGGTGTCTGTAATATTGCTGCTTCCCGATTCATAGTTCCACCAGCACCAATTACTAAATCAGAGCGTTTAATCAAACTAGAAGTATCAACAGGCGGTTTTAAAATAGTCACATTATCAATATCTTCAAATATTTTAGCTTGTTCTTTAAATCTAGGAAGAACTAAAATATTAGCATATTCTTTCAAAACGTCTACAATTGGAGATAAGACTGATTTATGACAGTCAGTATCTAAATAAGAAGCCAGTGAAGGTTCAGGCCTCATTAAAATAGTTTTAGAATGTTTAAGATCAAGTTCTAAGTCTTCAAAAATATTCGTATTATATTTAAAATTTTTGAAATGCATTAATTCAGAAGTACCATTATAAGATAAAATAGAATTAGGATCAGCACCAAATTTCATTAATTTCCACATATCAATAATCCTAGGTGTAATAATACGATCACATAATGGAAGTGTAAGCTTATTAGCAGCTAAAGCATGCTCATTATCCAATACAAATAAACTTGGGATTCCAAGACCAAAAGCCACTCTTGGAAGCTCAATAGAATGCTTGCTAAGGGCGACATCAACCCTTTCATTATGAATTATATCTAAAAGCCCCTCAATACGTTCATTACTAGATTTTAACTTATCATAAAGACTGACACCATGTTTACCAACAGATGTGAAATCAATATTATAAGTTTCCATTAATCTGTGAATATCACCAAAATCCCTAGCAGTAACAATAACATCCTCACCTTCATCTTCAAGATATTTAATAACATCTCTAAAAAATCTTACATGAGGAGCATTAGAAATATCAATCCATATTTTCAAAAAAATCCACACCTAAATGTTTTCTTTTTTCTCAGCTATTGCATCAATGATTTCTTCTAGACCGATACCTTCTTTTAAACTACTTTTAATAATTTTTACATCAGGATTTAATCTTTTAGCATCATCCACCATTTTATTAGCATCAGCACCAACAGCTTCGGCTAAATCAACCTTATTAATAACAACCAAATCAGCACCCTTAAAAATTAATGGATGTTTCTCAACAGTGTCATCACCTTCAGTAACACTTACAACAACAATTCTCATATGAGAACCAAGTTCAAAATCAACAGGGCAAATTAAATTACCTACATTTTCAATAATTAATAAATCAATATCATCTAAAGGTAAATCACCGACACCATGACCTACTAAATGAGCATCTAAATGACATTCTTTACCAGTATTCAAACCAACAACTGGAACATCGTGTTTTTCAATTCTACCAGCATCAAACTCACTAATAACGTCACCAGCTATTACACCAATATTATAATCAGTATTTTCAATAATATCTTCTATTAAAGAAGTTTTACCAGAACCAATAGCTCCAACAAAATCAACACAGAAAATTCCATTATCTTCAAAATTTTTCTTATTTCTATCAGCTAACTTTCTATTAGCATCCATAATATTCTTTTGAACTTCAATATCTGCTACTTTATGCATATAATCACCTTTTATTCTTCATCTGGCTTTTCAACTATAATATTTTTGACGATACAATCTCTACCACCTAAAATAGAAATTCTTAAGTTTTCACATTTAGGACATTCAATAATAGGAGCATAATGATCACTGTCATCTAAATTAGCTACTCCTTCATAACCACATTCAGGACAACTAATTGTAACAGGAACTTCTAAAATGTCAATTTTTGCATTTTCAGCCATTGTATTTTCTACAAGTACATCTAATAAAAATTTTAATTGCTCTGGATTTAACATTGCAAGTTTACCAACTTCAATATAAATCTTATTAACTTCTGTTGCGCCATTATTCTCAGCTGTTTCAAGAACAGTATTAATTATACCTTGTGCCATTGACAATTCATGCATTATTATTACTCCTAATAAAATTAAAATTTAATTAATAATATATGTTAATTAAATATTAATATATCTTTTGAATGTTCAATAATTAAATAATATCTAAAAATTTTTATAAAACAAGGAATGAACTATGAATATTACAACTCAAATAAAAGTTCAGATGCCATTTCATTAGCCGAATCAATTGATAAAGCTTTTTTAGCTAACACTTTAGCTCGGGGTTTATCACCTTGTTTATATGAAATTACTGCAAGTAAAGCATAAGCATCACTGTGTTTTTGATTTCTAGATAATATATCATTTAAAATTTCTTTAGATGAATAATAATCCTCTTGATAAAATAAATCATATGCTTCTTCAAATAATTCATCATCACTATTTTTAATAGATTTTTTAACAAGATTCTTAGGTTTCTTCTGTTTAACTTTAATATTCTTTTTATGCTCTAAAGAATCATCAGTTTCAATAGCTACATCCTCACTAGACCCAAACTCCTCTAAAG
>JABUVA010000022.1:23571-35604 GCA_021442885.1 Methanobrevibacter sp.
AGAATCATCAGTTTCAATAGCTACATCCTCACTAGACCCAAACTCCTCTAAAGAATCATTATTTATATCCACATCATCATTTAAAGCTTGTTTTAAAAGATAATCTAAAATATATTTTGTAGCTTCTTTATGTAGTGGCTTATTATCATTTCCACACTTAGGAGAATAAATACAAGAAGGACATCCATCATCACAAGGACAATTATCTAATAATTCTTTAGTAGCTTGAAGTAAATTAACAAAAACATCAGAAGCCTTCTCGGTAATTCCAATGCCTCCCTCGTAAGCATCATAAATAAAAATACTTGATTCATCTGTATCTATATGATAATCCGTTGAAAGACCACCTATATCAAATCTATCACACATTACTTGTAATGGGAAAAGCCCTATTAAAGCATGTTCAACACCATGTATTCCACCAGCAAATGCGTCTTTTTCCTCAAATTTCTCATTAATTTCATCTGCAATATGTTTAGGAATTGTAAACCATAAACCTTTAGTTTTAAATTTAAGTGGTGGTAAATCAAGGTCATAAACCCCTAATATTTTAGAATGACTAACTAATTTATATTTATAATACTCCTCTTTTACAATTAGTTCACCAAAATTAATTGTTAAATCACCATAATTAACTTTAGAAATCTTCCTATTAACATTAATATCAGTACTTTTTTGTACAACAGTGTGATGATCCACATCTTGTTTAACAACATTTACAATCTTTTTTGTAAAATTAACATTTTTAACTCTGTATGTTTCTCCTTTATTAATTAAAATAGCTCCTTTATGAGCCTCACGGTATACATGTGAACGATCCATGGTCTCTAAAACTTTTCCTTTATTCATTATTACAAATGTTTCATCAGATAATTGATCTAGCTTATGATTAAATGTAGGATTATCAGTTTTATGATAAATATATTGTTTTTTAGGATTTCTTCTAATCTTATTTTCCCTAGATAATTGATCTAGAATATCAACATCTACATTGAAATATTTTTTAGAATCCTCAGCTGATAATGGAAGCTCATAAGCTGCACAAGCAATATGTGCATCTCTTAAAATATCATTGTTTAAATCTATAATAGCATTCTCATGAGGTTTATCGAAGAAAAACCTAGGATTATTCATAAAAAATTGATCTAATTGATTTTCAAATGCAACCAAAATAGCTAAAGACTTTTGATTGCTTCTTCCTGCTCTTCCACATTGTTGCCAAGTTGAAATCATAGTTCCAGGATACCCTGAAATTATAACAGCATCAAGAGTACCTATATCAATTCCTAATTCTAATGCATTTGTACAAGTAACACCTAAGTATTCACCTGATTTTAATTTATGTTCAATGTTTCTTCTTTCATCAGCTAGGTAACCTGCACGATAAGCAGCTATTCTTTCAGTCCACTTTGGCTTAGTTTTACCCATATCCATTTTAGCCCAACGAGTAATTAACTCAGTCATTTTACGTGAAACAGTAAAACATAATGTTTGAATTTGTTTTAAAATAAGATACATGTAAATCTTTTCTGTTTCCATATGAACAGAAGCATCAACAATAGTCTTTTTAGCACCTTTTTTATAATTTCTAAATGGATTATATAAAATAAAATCTTTTTCACCACTTGGAGATGTGTCATTATCAACTAAAACAAAATCTTCACCTGTTAATTTATTAGCAAGTTCTAAGGGATTAGCTAAAGTTGCTGATGATAGAATAAATTGAGGATTTGCACCATAATGATTAGCTATTCTTTTAAGTCTTTTAATTAAATAAGCAACATTTGAACCAAAAACACCTTTATAATAATGAGATTCATCAATAACAATATATTTTAAGTTACGATAAAACTTTGCCCACTGATGATGCCAAGATAGTATTAAATGAAGTTGATAAGGGTTTGTAAGAACACATCTAGAATTAGAACGAATATTTGATCTTTTTGATTTAGGAGTATCACCATCATAAGTATTAGGATTAATCTCAATATCTAAATCCTTTTCAAGATCTTTTAAAACAATTAATTGATCATTAGCTAATGCTTTAACAGGATAAATGTATAAAGCAGTAGCTTGGTCATCCTCCATTAATGTTTCCATAATTGGTAAGTTAAAAGCTAATGTTTTTCCAGAAGCAGTTGGAGTAGTAATTATAATATTTTTATTATTTTTTGAATGAATATAAGTATCAGCTTGATGATTATAAAGTTTAATACCTTTAGAATCTAAATAATCAATTATATTCTCATTTAAATTATCTACTTTTTTATATTTTGCTTTTTTAGCAGGGATTGTTTCTACATGAGAAATTTTATCCCTATAATTTATATCATTTTTAAATGTATCAATAGCTTTTAATTTTTTTGCCATAATAATCTATAAAAAAAGGTTATTCATTCAACAAACAATAATTATTATGTATCTTTTTGTTAATAAATATTTCAAAAAATACTCTGCTAGACAGTTGATTTGATATATTTTAGTCAAACTCTATTAGAAAATTTTCATATGTATTAATTAAAGATTAATTATAAAAAATAGTATAAAACAAAAGATTGGTGAATAAAATGAATGTATTATTAATAAATGGTAGTCCTAGACCAACTGGCAATACTTCAATTGCTTTAGCTGAAATGATTAATGTTTTTAATGAAAATAATATTGAAACTGAAGTTGTAGATATTGGAAAAAAAGATATTCGTGGCTGTGTTGCCTGTGGAGTTTGTGCAGAAAAAGGAGAATGTAATTATAATGATATAGTTAATGAAATCGCACCAAAATTTGAAAAAGCAGATGGTTTAGTATTAGCATCACCTGTTTACTATGCATCTGCAAATGGTTCTTTAATTTCTTTACTTGACAGATTATTCTATAGTACATCATTTGATAAAAGAATGAAAGTTGGAGCAAGTGTAGCTACAGCAAGACGTGGCGGAATAACTACAACTTATGATGAACTTAACAAATATTTTGGTATTACAGGAATGCCTATAGCTAGTGGACAATATTGGAATGGAATTCATGGTTTAATGCCTGGTGATGCAGAAGAAGATGAAGAAGGTTTACAACAAATGAGAACCCTTGCAGAGAATATGGTATTTCTTATAAAATCTATTAATCTAGGTAAACAAGAATATGGATTACCTAAAAAAGACCCTCAAATAATAACCAATTTTATTAGATAATTAAAAAATAAGCATTAAAACAGAAAAAATTCCATATTCATTGTATTAAATTTAAATATTATTAAAATAATAAAAATAAATGAATTAAACAAAAATTAGGAATTATTATGATTAGTTATGAAAAATTTAAAGAAATTGTTGTAAATATTCTTGAGAGAGATATTTCTTCAAATTCTGAGCAAAATGAAGCTATTTCATCAAGTCCTGATGAATCATTATTCATTGTAGCAGGCCCTGGATCCGGAAAAACAACAGTAATAGTTCTAAAAATATTAAAATATATTTTTGTTGATGGAATACCTCCAAAAAGTATATTAACAACTACATTTACACGTAAAGCAGCTGATGAGCTTTATTCACGTATACTAAGTTGGGGAGATCAAATTAAAAAACACTTAATAAACAATGAAATTAATTGTGCTGAAGGAATTGATGGATTTAATAATATATTAGAAAATGTAGAAGCAAATAATGAAATTGAAAGAATAGATTTTAATCAAATTAACATAGGAACAATTGATAGTATTGCAGAGGAAGTATTAAAAATCTATAAAGAGCCTGGAACTAATTTTCCAGTGGTAATTGAAAATTTTGTAGCGAAATCAGCTATGTTAAACTCAGGAATCTTAAAAAATCAAAGATTTTTAAATAAAGATTTCCAAGATTATTTAAAATTATTTAAAAACATGGAAAGAATAGAAAATCACCCTGAAAAAATGGCTGAAATAATTTTAGATATGAAAAATAGAATATATTATGATCAAATTAACAGAAACACCCTTAATGAAAATATTGAAAATAATCCTGGTGCAAAAATTGCTTTAGAAGCCATTGAAGATTATGAACATGAACTTGAAAAAAGAAATATCATAGATTTTCCAATGCTCGAATCTAAGTTTTTAAACAAACTAAAAGATAATAAATTAGATATATTTTTAGATGATATTAAGATTATTTTAGTTGATGAATATCAGGATACTAATCTAATACAAGAAGAAATCTACTTTACAATAGCTAAACATGCAATTAAAAATGGAGGCAATATAACTGTTGTTGGAGATGATGACCAATCCTTATATCGTTTCAGAGGAGCTACTGTTGATCTTTTCACTAACTTTAAAAAACGTGCTTTTGAAAAATTAGGAATTGATGTTAAAGAAATAAATTTAACAATTAATTATCGTTCTAGTGAGCATATAATAAATCTTTGTAATAGGTTTGTTGAATTAGATGAAAAATATCAGAATGCTAGAGTAGATGAAAAACCAAGAATTAATGCTCCTAATCTTGAAAAAGAAAGTTTACCTGTTCTTGGAATGTTTAGAAATAATGTTGAAATGTTAACTCGTGACCTATCATTAATGCTTAATAAGTTAATTAATAATGGTGAAGTAGAACTTAAAGTTGAAAAAGTTATTAAAAAAGATGAAACAAAAGAAAAAGAGAATGTTGAAAAAATAGTACTTAAATTAGATGAAAAAAAAGGTTCACCATCAGATATTGCTGTTTTATCATATTCTCCTAAAGAAATAAATCATGGAAAAAAATTATTCCCTTTTTATCTAAGAAAAAACTTAGAGAAATTAAAAAAACCAATTCGTGTTTTTAACCCAAGAGGACAAGATTTACAGGATATTGAAGAAGTAGCTGTATTTTGTGGATTAATGTTAGAGTGTATTGACCCTGATGGTAGTATTGTAAAGAAAGATAAGAATATTTCACAATTAGCTAAAAGAAATATGAATAAATGGCGTAGATTTGCAAGAGATTTTATAGAACTTAATCCTGAACCTCATGAACCTTTAACTTTAAGAAAATTTGTAACAGCTTGGCAACTTAGAAAACCAATTAACTATGAAGATAATAAATGGCCTGAAACTGCAAGTTTAATGGAGCTTGCTTATAAATTAATTACCTGGATAGAAGATTTACAAGATGACGTTGAAAAGATTATATATCTAGAAGCAATTACACAGACTATAACACAAACTGGTTTTTTCAACAAGTATTCAGGACAAATCTACTTTGACACACCAGAACATGAATTAGAAAGTATAAAAGAAGCTATTTACAATATCTTTGTTCCAATAGCTACTGGTGATGTTGAAATTGATGAATCTTTACTTGAAACTCTTCCTAATGATAGAATCAATATAATGTCTATTCACCAATCAAAAGGTTTAGAATTTCCTTTAGTAATAGTTGATGTTGGTTCTAGATTTAAAAAGAATGATGCTAGAAGTCAAAATCTAAGATTCCCAAAACTTCCACCAAAAAATAAGTCTTTAGAAGATACTATTCGTGACCATAGTGTCCTTGGGAAAAATGATAGGCAAGAAAAAGATAGAGCATTTGATGATTTAACAAGACTTTATTTTGTTGCATTTTCAAGAGCTGAGAATGTTTTAATATTAGCTGGCCTTAATCAAGGAATAGAAGGATATAATATTAAGGATAAAAAAATTAAAATCCCTAATGTTGCTCTTGGTTGGGATAGAGATGAGAATTTAAAAGGATTTGACGAAATTTATATGATATGAGGTGATTAAATGAAATTATCTACAAAATCTGATAATTATATAATACCTGAATATAGTCTTACAGGAGATTTATTATCTTTTCTAACATGTAATTTACAGTATAGATATCAAAATAAAGGCACATTACCTCCTTCAATGCCAATTCAATTGTGGTTTGGGGAATTTATTCATGGAGTAATGGAGGAAGCTTATCTTAAATGGGATAATAAGAAAACTCAATTTCCTTGGGATTGGAAATCTGATGTTAGACCAATTGAAGATATGATTGATTTACGTCTTCAAGTAAGTGGATTATATCCTCCTAAAGATCATTTTTTTACAACAAACACACCTGGCAGTGTTTTAAGCTCAGAAGATTTAACAGAAGCAGATCATAAAAAATTAGCTAGTGCTCGTGCACATGAAGCTATCAATATTTGGGGACCACACCTATTTCCTTTAATTGATTCTGCAGAGATTTTAATTAAAGGTATTAGAGAAATGCCTAATTATGATAAAAATAGAAGTAGATCTGATTATTATGGAATAAATGGTATTGTTGATGTTTTAAGTTCAAGTAAGATAATAAGAAACCAAACAAGTCTTGATGATTATAATAATAAAATCATAGAATTTTTAATGAAAGATTCTAATTTCCAAAAAAATATAAAAGAAATTCAAGGTGATGATTATGAAATCATTATTGATTATAAAGGTATGAAAAGACCATCTACTGAAGATATTACTTGGGAACATCATAAACAACAAATATTAACCTACGCATGGCTTAGATCTAAACAAGAAGATGCAAAACCTGTGGTTGCAGGAATTATTTTCTATTTAAATGAACTTGTACCTTCTTATGAAGATTTACAGTCAATGCAAATAGAACTTCAAAATGAAACTTTTGATATAGATATTAGTGAGGATGATTTTGATAAAATTATTAATTGGGATGAAAGTAAAGAATATCCTATCCTTTCAGATGAATTAAAACAAAAAAGATCAATAAGAATAATTAATATTGATCAAAAAGAGATTAACGGTGCATTAGATAAGTTTGATAGTGTTGTTAGTGATATTGAAGATTCACTAATAAAAGAAAGAGAAGGATGTAAAATAAAAGATGCCTGGAAAGCAGAAGCAGAAGAAAGAACATGTACTGCATGTGATTTTAGAAGTTTTTGCACCAATAAAAATATTAAAATGAAAAATTTTAAAGTACCTTAAATAAAAGTGATTAAAATGACCAATGAAATATTAAAAAGAAATAAAGATAATGCAGAAGTATTAAAAAAACATGTAAAATTAATTTCAAAGCCTGTAGCTATTAAATTCTATGATAATGAAGATGAAATTCCTGATGGACTTGAAATAATTGGAGAAAGAATAAGACATTGTGAAATGGTTAAAAAAGCATCATTTGGAGATAAATTTTATAGCACCCTAGACCAACAAGCTTGCCAAGGAGGAGCAGGAGCTCTTGGACTTAGAGATATGCCTCCTAAAGTAGCTAGTGGAGAAACCTATTTTAAACTTGGTAGGTTTGATAGTCTTGAAACTGCAAAAAGCACTGTTAATGAATTATCAATAATTCCTAAAAAACATACTGGAATTCTATATTCACCATTAGAAGAAGCAGAATTTGAACCAGATGTTGTTGTAATTATTTCAGAACCAGTAGCTGCTATGAAAATTACACAATCCTTAGTTTATAATGATGGTAGTAAAGTTAGGGCTGAATTTGCTGGAATCCAATCATTATGTGGTGATGTTGTTGCCAATCCTATTATTAGTGAAAATGTTAATATTAGTATGGGTTGTGATGGTTCTAGAAAAGAAGCAAAAGTTCAAGATAATGAATTAGCTATTGGAATTAGTAAAAATAAAATTGAACAAGTTGTTGAAAGTTTAATGAATATTTAAGAGATTTTTATAATCATTATAATGATTAATATTCATTAACTCCGATTCATTTTTTTCTTTAATTGCCCAAAATTGATATCCATCTTTAAATATCTTTCTTAATATTGGGTTTAAATTACCATCTTCATATTTAATATAATTCATTAGATTTTTTCTATTCATAGCAAAGGGCATTCCTAATCCTTCAGCTGTATCAAGTAAACCTGTTTTTCTCCTTCTAAGAATTGATACAGTTTTATCAGGATTATCTGCATTTAAAAGAGTGTTTATTATATTGTTTAGGGTTTCTTTTGATACAGTTGGTTGGTCTCCAGTTACACATAATGCATATTTAGAAGATAAATTTTGAAGACCATTAAAAAGAGATGTTGATAGACCTACATCAACTGGATTATTTTCAACAAATTTTACTTTGCCATCATAATTATTACATAAACCTTCCATTATTTCGTCTTTATAATGTCCAAGTACAACAATACATTCATCTACATTTGAGGATAATACATTTTCAATAGTGTTGTCGAGAACTGTAGAATTATTAAATGGAAGAATAAGTTTGTTTTTAATTTCTAAATTATTTAATTTTTGATCTTCCTGCATTCTAGAATTTTTACCAGCAGCAGTAATAACAGCAGAAAATGACATATAAAAAAAGTCCTAAAAAAATTAAAAATAAAATTGAATTATGCAGGATTCAATTTTACTATCTTAGCATGAATAACCATACCCGTTCCTTGACCTTCTGTCCACATTATAACTTTAATAGGAACATCTAGCTTGTTTCCAATTTTAATATCCTTTGCAGGGTTATATCCAAATAGAACTGCATCTTCATCATTTACCATACCAATAGGTAATGAAAAATTTTCAGCAAGAACAGCATCTCTTAAAGTTCTAGCAGGAGGACAAACACCATGAGATGCACCACCACCAGGAGCATTAGAATCAGCTGCAGTTCCAAAATCAATATAATCCATACCATTACCATATGTATGAGGTGGAATTATGGTATTATTCCATGCAGCAACAAATTGACGTGCATTAAACTCCCTTAATGAGTCACCATATTCAGGATGTGAACCTAAAGTAGTGCTTTTAACAGTTCCAGATTGTTCAGTGGTGTTACCAGTATATAATACAATAGGAGTGCCAACAGGATATGCAGCTACATAATCAGAAATGTTTTTACCAAATATTTTTTCAACTTGGTTAGCATCAACACTTGCCCTTCCATCTGAGAAATTAGTAATTCCTTTCTCTAAAACAAAAGAAGAACCATTTTTAGCCTCATTATTATACCAAGATTGAATAGTAGATATATTATAAAAATCACTAGAGAAGTTTTGTTCTTTAATTTCACTTGCTGGAATAAATTTAACAACACTACCATTTTCAATAAGGTTAACTCCTTCTCCCTCTTTAACTAATTTTTTAGAAGGAGTACTATAACCCCAAATATAATTATCTGGTTCTTTAACAGTTAATTTATCACCATCATAAGTTAAATAACCTGGTCCTTCAAAACCTGTAGCTCTACCATAGGCATCAATATTTTTACTAGACACCGTCGTCATATCATAGGGCACAGCTCCAGTCATTAATGAAATTAACATACCAGAGATATCTAAACTAAAAATTTGATGTAATAAAAAATTCAAATTTGTAATTAATGGCACTTTCATTACTTCCCCATCAACTCCTAAAATTGAATCTCCTGCATAAACAGATTTCCCTATTGGAAAATTATAAGTTTCAGCCATTTGTTTTCCAGTAATTGAATTATGAATAACAAATGAGTATGCAAATAGGAGAATAACAATACATATTAATATAACAATTATTTTTAAAGATGTTTCTCTCCATTTATGATTCATACTATAACACCTAATTTTATAGAAAAATATTATATAAAATCTATATCTAATTAATATTATTTATATATTTATGTTATTAATACTATGAACTACATTTAGAAGAAAGAGATTTAATCCTTTCCTGAATTTCAATAATTGATTCTTGACCATTTCCACCAATTAACATAGCATCTTCATGAGAAAACTCAGCTACCAAAGCAATAATCTCATCTAAATTATTAACAACCTCTATTCTACCTTCATATCCTAAATAATTAAGTTTTTGAAATGCTATATCAGTAGTATCATCTAGACCTGGAAAAATAACAATAACTTCAGGATTATAACTAACAACCTCATTTAGCATATCTAACCTATCAGATTCTTTAAATCTAGGAGTTCCCATGAATATAGCATAAAAATCTTCTTCTTTTAAAACAGACTGCAAGGCATCAATATTATCTGTTTTACCAATGTAAATTTTTGAATCATTAATTTTATATACATTTAAACGACCCTCAACTGCTTTAAATTCCATTAAACTTTTTTCAATAACATCCTTTGGAATTTTAAGTTGAGTTGCAACAGCAGTAGCAAGACCTGCATTAAACCTATTAAATTCACCAAAAACATTTAAAATAGCTTGTGATTCAAAATAATAGTAATATTTATTAGAAACTTCTTTAAAATTACTTTGAAAGTCTTGTCCATGATTTATAATAATATTATTGTCAGTAAAAAAACGTGCTAGCGAATTCTTATAATTAGCAATAGTTCCATGAACATCCATATGATCCCTTCCAATATTTGTAAGTCCAATTAAATCAAAATCAAAACAATAATTACAAAAATCAAGAGTCATATCACAGACTTCAATTAATAAAACATCAAATTCACCATTTTCTGCTTCTAAGATTAAATCATAATAACCTTCAAATCCCCCACCACCATTACCACCTACTAAAACATTTAATCCAGCATTTTCTAAAATTTGTTTAATCATATGGACTGTGGTAGTTTTACCATTAGTACCTGTAATTCCAATAGTAAAAATATCTCTATGTTTTGTTAAAACATCAGATAATAACTTTTTTTGGCTAACAACCTTATTAGCTAAAGAACTGCCCCACATACTAGGACTAAAAGCTACTGCATCAGCACTATCTATTTCTAAAGAATTTGTAAAACCTAAATCAATCTGAAGTCTATCAGCAATAATAGTCATACCATCACTATTAGGAGGAACATCTAAATTTAAAATATTGGCATCTAACTCATTTAAATCAATATCTGGATTTAAATCTGTTGCATAAACATCCCAATCATGTTTTAAAAAAGATTTAGTCGCTTTTTTACCTTCTACACCTAAACCAATAACTGCTGCTTTCATAAAATAAACCTTAATTTCATTATGATAATAATTATCTTTTTAAAAGTTAATAAATATTTATAAATTAATAAAATTAATGTATAATATAAATAAAAAAGAGGTTGGAAAAATGTTTGAAGAAGATTATGATGATAAAATATACAATTTAATTATAACAAATGGATTTGACAAAGAAAATGAATACGGACAGTTTACAGAAAAAATATATTCCAAACCAGAATTTCTATGGAAAGAATCAATATCTGGTTCTTATTCAACAGCTAGCCCAGAATTTTATAATAAAATAGACGCAATAATTCTTCTTGCAGGACTTTATAAAGATAATAAAGAAATATTTAAAGAATTAATAGAAGCAAGTGATAAATATAATATCCCTATAGTACTTGTAAGACCTTATGGTGTTGAAGAAGTACCAGAAAACCTTGAAGAAAAGGCAAACACTATTGTTGGATGGAATGCAAATTGTATAATTGATGCAATAAAAAATGCAATAAATCACCAAAATGGAGAATGTGATTTGTAAACCTAAATATTAGGCCTTACTTTTTATCATTACCCTCTTCAAATAAATCAGCTAAATTGAAATTAAATAACATAGCTATAATATTACTTGGAAACTGCTCACACAAATTATTATATGAAAATACTGCGTTATTATACTGCACACCATACCTTGCAATTACCTTCCCAGATGATTTTAATTGATTTTGAATATCTAAAAAATTTTCATTATCCTTTAAATCAGGATACTTTTCAACAATAGCAAATAGTTTAGATAATGAATTAGTTAACTCCTTATTTGATTTTACTAAATCAGGTATAGATTCAGATGAAACAAGATTAGATCTTGCTTCAGTAACTTTAATTAATGCTTCATTTTCTTGAATTGAATAATCTCTTAGAAGAGGAATAAGTTTTTCAATTAAATCCACCCTTCTATTTAATTGAAAATCAATTTTACTCCATTCATTTCTAACATCGTTTCTTTTAGATACTAACTTATTATAATACGGAATTGAAAAATAAAATAATGCACAAATTACTATAACCGCAAAAAATACTATTCCCTGTCCAGTTATTGAAAATGCTAAAAGTGCAATTATAAATACAATTATAACTGTTAAAATGTTTTTTAATGAAACCATAATTATAATATTGAA
>JABUVA010000022.1:35645-39006 GCA_021442885.1 Methanobrevibacter sp.
GTTTTAATCTCAGAAATACCATTATTCTTCTCAACTTTTATTAAATTATCTGCAGCATTTTCAAGCTGACTTTCATGAGTTACAATAATCATTTGAGGTAAAAGAGTAATTTCTTTTAGTAAATTAATTAACTCATGTTTTCTAAAGCTATCTAAATGAACAGTAGGCTCATCTAAAAGTATTGTTTCTAAATTACATTCAGATAAAGAACGAGTGATTCCAAGTCTTAAAGCAAGTGCAATAGCTATTCTTTCACCACCACTTACCATATCGATTTTAGATTCACCTTCAGGACCATATACAGTAACATTATACTCATCATCTAAAATTAAATCAGAGTAATCAAAATTAAACATATTAAAGTATTCTTTAGTATATTTTTGAATTAATGGTTTTGAAAAATTTCTTAAATCTTTTTGAATACCATTTTTACTATATAATTCTCTGATTTTAGTTAAAACACTTAAATAATCATTTGTATTATCATAGTCAACTTTTATTGAATTATTTAAATTTATTTTCTCAGTTAAATTATTAACTTGAGCAATAAGTTCTTTAGATTGGCCTTTAATACTACTTAACTCAGCAGAACAATCTTTTTCCTTTTTCTCAAATAATTCATAGGAGTATAATAACTCATTATACTGTTCCTTATCATATTCAGAGTTTTTAATATTTTCTTTTAATGAATCTATTTTATTATATTTCCAATCAACTTCCTCTTTTTTGGAAATTAATTGAGATTCTAAAGATTCTTTAGTTTTAATAAAACCTTTAAGTTGATTATACTGAGCATCTTTAGCCTTTAAGTCTTCAATAATATCTTCTAGTTCTTTTGTAGTTAAACTAGTTGTGAGATTCTTATCTTGTTCAACAGCTGTTTGAATATTCCTAACATTAGCATCAATTTCATTAGCTATTTCTTTTAATTTATCTTCTATCTCAATTTGATTACCTAAAACTTCAAGAGCTCCTTTAGCTTTAGTATAATCTTCATAAGACTTTTTATATTCTTCACACTCTTTTTCACTTTGAGAAATGTTTAGAATAATTTTAGCTAATTTATTATTAGTATTCTCTTTAGTTTGAAGTTCTTCATCGAGTTTTTCAAGTTTTTCTAAATTCTTTTCAAGATCACGGAATTCATAATTATGTTCCATAATATCTTTGGCCAAATCTTTGATTTTTTCTTCTTTTTCCTCATATTTTTCTTTATTAGATTTAAGAAGATTAATAGTTTCTTCATCCTCTTCCATGAGTCTTTTACTTTGATCAATAGTATATTGATAATAATCAACTAATTCTCGTTTTTTACGTGAATCAATATCGGATTGACAAACAGGACAAACATTATCAACACGATCAAGCTCTTCAAGTGGCTTTTCAGCAACTTTAATACTTTCTTTAAGTTTAACAATCTCTTCATTTTTTGAAATGATATCTTCATTAATATCTGCTACTTTAGTAGAAATAGATTCTAAGAAATTATCAACTTCAATATTTAAATTATTAAGATTATCAATTCTATCGATAATATCTTCTTCAATTCCTAAATTAGTTAACTGATTAATAGCTTTTGCAAAAAATTCTTCAATAGAATTTTTACTTTCTTCAATTGCAGAAATTATTTCTGATTTTTCATTTTCTATTTTTGCAATACCTACAAGATCTTTCTCAGCAGCTAATTTCTTATCTTTAAGCTCTTCAATAGTTTTTAAAGCAAATGTATATTTGCTATATCCGCCTTTTTCACGTTCAATAGTTGATTTTTGAGTTTTAATTGATTGTAAGTTATCTAAAATTGTTTCCTCTTCTTCTTTTAATTGTTGGATATTAGAAACATATTTTTGAAAATCAAGATATAATGGAAGTTTTTTAACAGATTTCTCTAGTTCATCCATTTGGTCTTCTGAATTGTTAATTTCATCTAAACTTTCTTGAATCTGAACAATATCTGTTTCAAGAATAGTTAAAGATTTTTTTTCAGATTCTAAACTACTAATAAAATTATCATATATCTCTTTTTCACGTTCCATATGAATTTTATCAGCACGATTATTTTCACGAACCAATTTTATTTCACTTAATTTCTCTTCTAAATCATGCCCTTTATCTTTTAATTCATTTAGAAAATCAATTTTTTCAGAACGTTCTTTTTCTAAATCTGAAGAACCTTCAATTTTTCCTTTAAGTTCAGCTAATGCATTTTCATAATTGGAAATTATTGGTTGTATATTTGACCAAGCCTTTTCCAAAGAGTCTAGACCTAAAAGTTTTGCAATTAACTTTTTTTTCTCAGATGGAGTTTTATTAACAAGTTCAGCTATTTCTCCTTGTCTTATATATATTGCATTTAAAAATAAGTCAGAATCAATAGCTAATATTGAATTAATTTCTGTAGCAACTTCTCTATCACCAACACATAATGGCATATACTCCCCATTAGCTACATGTTTTTTAAGTAATTTTGATTTTAAACCGGATTTTTCTTTAGTACGGATAATCTTATAATCTTTACCATTAGATGTGAATTCTAATTCGATTTCCATATTTTCATTACTACCATTTCTTACAAGATCATCAATTTTTTTAGCACCATGTTGTTTGAATAGGGCGAAGCTAATAGCTTCGAAGATTGAAGATTTTCCTGCACCATTTTCACCAACAATAATGCTAATTCCTTTATCAAAGGATATTTTAGAATTTTTGTATGATTTAAAATTTTTTAAAGATAAATGTTTGAAAATCATTATATTGCCTCTTTAAATTCTATTTCTAACTTTTTATTAGAATCACCATCATCATTATTAGGTGTTTCTGGCTTTGATTCGGTTTTTTCCTTATTATCTTTTTTATTTTCACTTGATTTATTCTCAAGAGATTCATAGTTATTTTCATAAAAATCATAAGCTAATTTTAAAGCATCATCATTTTTATTATTTGATAATAATTCATATAAGTCTAAACCTAATTTAACAATATTTTCATCATCAAAGTCTTTCAATTCCTCAGTTAAGAGTTCTTTAGGTCCAAGAATATTTGATTTATTTAATATCTCCAAATCAACCTCTTCATCAACAAATTTGAAATCAGGCCTAATCATTAATGCATAATCACTAATTTCATTATCAATCATATCATAAATATCTCTAATAGAACCATCAACGTTATTAATAGTTAAGTTAACAATAGGTTTTTTCTTAAGTCCATCAATGATAATTTTAAGAGATTTTAACTCGTTTGATAAATTATTATAATCAATAGTTTTGTTAACAAATTCTCTTGAGATATTAATAGGAACTCTTTTAACCTTTGGTTTATCACCGTCTAAATCTACAACAACAAAACCTTTACCATTTTT
>JABUVA010000022.1:40936-43411 GCA_021442885.1 Methanobrevibacter sp.
AAATATTTTCATCTGCAAGTACTACTGGTGTTCCTGGAGGTGCTGGTATTCTTGGAAGCTTTAAATTTTCATTAATATCACCAAGAATCCTAATTTTTCCTTTAATATAATATTCATTTCCTTCCATTGTAGCTATCATATCTGCTGTTTCAAAACTATAAATATCTTCATTTAATGAAACATTTCCACGAACCATTGTCTCAATCATACCTAACACTTTTTTATTATCATAATCAAGACAAACAAATTCCCCAACTTGAGGCATTTCATCTGAAATAAAACTTACTTCACTAGGAGAAGTTTCACCAATACATCTTCCAATTATCATAATTATCACTATCTTAACATTTCTCTACCTATTTTTTCTTGTAAATTTACCATAATAGCTAATGAATCCATATCTTTATTTGTAATTACAACATCTTTATGGGCTTTTTTAAGTAAATATGGATATCCATCTGCAGAATATTTTTTAATCTTTTTTATAATCTCTAAAATCTCCTCATAAGAAGCATAATAAGGTAATTCAACTTTTAAAACATTCTTATTATCTTCAAGTCTTAAATAGAAAATCGTGAAAAATAATTTTTTGAAATATTCATTTTCTACTAAAAAATCAAATTTAACTTCATTTTCAACTTTTTTATAAATAATTCTTGAAATCCCTGCTTTTTTCGTGTATTTATCAAAAATAGAAATATCGGGAATATTACTATTGAATAAATCTTTATTTATAGAAGTTTTTGAAATAGCTATTAGTTTCTCTTTATGTTGAAATAATTGTTTTAATAGACATAGTAATTCAATAGAAGTTAAAAACATTATATAATCATTTTTATCAGCGTAATTAGGATAATACTGGTCAATTAATCTTTTTGCTTGTAATTTATAATTAAAATACTTTACACTTTCTTTAAGTTCATCAACTAAAGACAATAATTCTTCTTGTCGTTTCTTATTGATAAGGATATTTTTTGGAAATGATCTAATTAAATCTCCAAATAAAGAACCATCAATAAAATAATAGTCTACATCCATATATTCAATTGTGTTTATTGCACTTTTAAGTTCTAAAACACCCATATATAATCTGAGCAAATCATCGATAAAGGGACAGTGTTCTATTGAATCTATTATAGAATCATCAATTTTTTTAAATTCACCATTATATATAACAGATTCAGCCCCTACAGCAAAAAATGTAAATGCTAAAAAGTTTTTTTTATTAAAGCTCCCATCACCTGCAGCTAAAGAAAAATCTTCTGAAGAAGGTTTAACTTGAATTTCCTCCCACATATCAGGGATAGAACCTTCTCCGGTTAATTCTGGAAGAATTTCTTTAATAATTCCTCTTTTTTTCGCAGCTTCAATATATAATGAGTTTAACATAACAACACCATATTATTATATGATATTATTAATTAATAAATAAATGGAAAGAGTATTTGAAAAGTATTTAAAAAAAGAGTATTGAGGATAAAAATATCCTCAAAATTGATTAAACCTTAAATTGCAGTCCAACCACCATCAATACAAATTAGTTGACCTGTACAGAAACTAGAACACTCAGATGCTAAATAAATTACAATACCATCAAGCTCACCAGGTTTACCTAATCTGTGCATTGGACAATAAGCAGCTATTAAGTCCATAAATCCATCCATTTCAATAGATTCAATTGTAAGTTCTGTTTCAAATACAGCTGGACCAATAGCATTACAAGTAATTCCATAATCAGCCCATTCAACAGCAATGTTTTTAGTTAAATTCATTACTCCACCTTTTGCTGCTGAATATGCACTAATACCTCCGCCAGGGAAGATTACACGTGAATGGATAGATCCAACATTAATGATTCTACCATACTTTTGGTCCATCATTACTTTACCAACTTCCCTACAACAGTTATAGATTCCACCTAAATCAACAGCTAAATGTCTATCCCATTCTTCAGCAGATTGATCCATAATTGGTTTATTTGCACCCATACCTGCAGCATTAACTAAGATATCAATTCTTCCGAATTCATCTACAACTTTTTGAACAGAATTAGCTACATTATCATAATCTGTTACATCAGTAACACAATAGATTACATCTACACCATATTCTGCTTTAATTTCATCAGCATTTTCTTTCAATCTTTCTTCTCTTCTAGCAAATAAAGCTAATTTAGCTCCTTGATTTGCTAAAGCTTTAGAAAGTTGGTAACCAATACCTGATGAAGCTCCGGTAATTACTGCAACTTGGTCTGTTAAATCAAAATAGTCTTTTTTTGCCATATTAATACCTCCAATATTAACTTGTTATGTCAGAAGTTTAGTACAATTAAAGCTTCTATTGGTAAAAATAAATTTGTAGTTAACATTATATAAAAATTATTATATGAATCTACAATAAAATAAGAATTTTATAATAGATTAGAACATTATTCTCAATTAACAATACTCTATTTAATAGGAATTTTAATATAAT
>JABUVA010000022.1:44364-53857 GCA_021442885.1 Methanobrevibacter sp.
ATTATAAGAGAATAGTATTATCCTCTTGGTTCTTTAGCTTTGTATCTTAAGCCTTTGTAACCACATTTTCTGCAAGTTGTTGCACTAGCAGGGTTACGAGCATTACATTTTAAGCAAATTTTAACATTGAACATTCTGTTTTCAGCTTCTTCGAATCTTGCCATAGGTAATTCCTCCTTATTAATTAAACTAATTAAAAGCAAATTATAATTAACTTATAAAAATATCGTTATGAACAAAATCAGACAAAAATTACTGTTTATAACTATTAATAAATGTTTTAATTTTTATACTATTTAAATGTTATAGAAAATTCTTTCATTTTTTAGAATCTAAGAAATTATTTTGAATTTCTACTACCTCATAACTTGTATTAGCTTCACTATATCCTTCTAAAAGTTCATGATTTAACTCTAAAAAAGTATGTCCCCATTTAAAACCTTGGAGCATATCTTCAGCTTCTTGTTTAAATCTTGTAATATAGAGCGTAGCAGAAATTGCTTCAACAGTTGAAAGAATACATGGTTTTCCATAATTTACAGGGTTTGTAGCTATTAAAAAAGGAAGTGAACGATGGTACTTGGAAAGTGAAAAAAACTTTTTAGACTTTGAAACTTCATTCCAAGAACAATCTAAACCCACAATTCCTCTTCTAGAAACTAATCTATGGTCTTCATAAGAAACAGCTTTTTCAGCAAATGGGTTTAAAACAACAGCACCTGATGGAATCTTATTTATATTATAAACAAGTTTACATTTATCTAATTTCTCCATCTTTATTGAAGTGCATTTTTTTCTATCGCACTCATCTGCATGAAAAACTGTAATATTCAAACTATCCCCCAGATAAAGCTGCAATTGCTGTTTTATTACCATTAATGGCTTGATTTAGGAGAGTTGCTTGTTGATTAAATGATGTTTCATCAATTCCTAATATTTCATTAAGTTTTGGAGCATCATTATTATGCTTTAAAGTAATTGATTTAAGTAATGGCTCTATATATTTAGTGAAACCTTCCGAATAAACAGAACCTGAAGCATTTACATCACTATTACCATTAAAAACAACATAAATTACATAACTTTGATTATCTTTATCTGCAACACACATAAATACATTAACAATATTACTAGAGTTAGAACTATTAGAACTAGCATTTCCAGTCATACCTTGTGCAGAATAGATATTCCATTCCTGACCATTATATTTTCTTATTTCTGGACCTTTCATACCCTGATATTTATATAAATCAACTAAAAATGATGAATTTTTAGAAGTAGACATATTATATTCAATATGATGAACAGGATCTTTATAAGGAACAGCCCATTTATTACTTTCATTTATTACATTAACTGTACCAACAAACTCCCCTTCCATAAATTCATTTGAAAATGGAGTTAAACCTCCTTCAGGAGCAATAAATACAGTAAAATAAAGTACACAACCTATAATAGCTATTATGACAATGACAAATATTGTGATAAATATCTTTTTATTTTTTTCCATAAACTAAACTCCGTGTTTTTAATTATAAAATAATTTTATTAAAACTATTTAATATATGTAATTATCCAATAATAATAAAAATAAAAGATAAAGTATTTTAATTAAAAATAACATAAAAATGATAAAATAAAGCAATTTTAGGAAATAATATGAAAAAAAGTAATAAAATTTTAATTATAATAATAATTATAATGATAGTAGCTTGTGCTGCTTTACTTTTAAATAATGTCAAAAACCAGTACAATGTCAGTGAACTTGGAAGTAATGAAAATGGTACTGTATATAAAATTATTGCTGGAAATCCCTCATCAAAAGACACTGTTTGTTTAATACTTGGAGTTCATTCAAGAGAACATGAAATTCATCAAGCAATAAATGAAACAATTGCGGAGATTTCTTCCCCTGGAGGTTCTAATGATCTTAATAAAAGATATGTTGTTTACTATATAAAATTAAATGAAAATATTAAAAGTAAAGCTGATACTAGACCTGCAGGAGAACATTTAGCTAATCAGTTTATTGTTCCAGATATTAAAAACGAAAATCCTTTTATTGCTGTAGATATTCATGAAATTGATAAAGATTTTGAATATGCAAACTTTATTTATCCAGTTTCAAATAATTCAAAAACAAATGATTATTCAAAAGGAATATCTGATTCTTTAAATATTTCAATATATGAATTTAAAGAGGGAACTAGTCCTCAACTTGTTACAGAGCCTATTGCATCCCAAGATATAAATACCATAATTTTTGAAACATCAATTATAAATTCTGTTGAAAAGAAAAAAGATATTGCTAAAGAATTAATATATGCTTTAGATAAATTAAATCCTTAAAAAGATGATTAATATGAATAGAAGACCTGTTAGAGGAATTTTAATTGGAAGAATGCAACCAATTCATAATGGACACATTCAAGTTATAAAAAAAACTCTTGAAGAAGTAGATGAAATTATTATTGGTGTTGGAAGTGCACAATTAAGCCATGAACTTAAAAATCCATTTACTGCAGGTGAACGTGTAATGATGGTAACAAAATCATTATCCGAAAATAACATTGAAAGAAATAAATATTATGTTATTCCAATGGAGGATATTAATTTTAATGCTATATGGACAGCTCATGTTAAAATGATGACTCCTCCATTTAGTAAAGTTTATTCTGGAAATCCTTTAGTTCAACAATTATTTGAAGAAGCTGGATATGAAATAAAAACTCCTATTTTATATGATAGGATTCATTTATCTGGATCTGAAGTTAGAAAAAGAATGTTAAATAATGAAAACTGGGAAGAACTAGTACCAAAACCTGTTGTTAAAATTGTTGATGAAATTAATGGTGTTGAAAGACTTCAGAATTTAAATAGAAAAGAGATAAGTGAATTATAGTGTGATAATATGGTTGTTAAAATTATTGAAAATAAAGAAGAAAAAATCGAAATGGTTGATTTAATAAATGAATTGAAAAAAAGTAAGAAAGTTGATTATGCAGGTGCCATTTATACTTTTGAGGGAATTGTACGTGGAAAAGAAGAAAATATGAATCTTAAAAAGTTAATTCTGTCAACTCCTGATACTAAGAAAACTACTGAAGAAATTAAAAAAATTGTTGAGAGTACTAAAATAAAATATGGTGTTTATGATATATCTGTTATTCATCATATTGGTGAATTTTACACTGGAGATAGCTTATTTTTAGTTGCAGTACTTGGAAATCATAGAAATGAAACTCTTGATGCATTAACAGAAGTTGTTGAAAGAGTTAAATTTGATGTTGACTTTAAAAAAGAAGAAATATCTGATAATGGTACTAAAACAATATTAGCTGGAGGATAATCAATGGATTATTCTTTCATATTTTCAATTATTAAAATATTAATAATATTAGGTATTATTTATGCAATAATAAAGCACCTAAAATTAATCTTAATAATATTAGTAATTATATTTCTATTTATTGTATTAAATAGCTATTTTCATTTAAATATACTTGCACTTCTAAAATAAAAAAAAATAAGGAGAATAATTATTTTCCTACAATAATTTCTGTAGATTTAATAATAGCTTTTACATCATCTCCTTCTTTTAAACCTAATTTTTCAGCTGATTCTTTAGTAATAACAGCAGTAATAACATTAGGGTCTTCAACCTCAATTTTAATACTTGCAGTTATCATACCAAGTTCAACATTTTTTACTTTTCCATTTAATTGATTTCTTGCACTTAATTCCATTTTAAAAATCTCCATTTAGTTAAATATTAATAATGTATTAATATTTTCATATATAAAAACTTTTTGAACTAATAAAATATTCATATCGATAAAATTAAAAGTAATAAAATAAAAATATTAATATTATGATAATAGAAATGGAACCAATAGGAACAATAAAAACTCCTTTTAATGAAATTGAAGGTATGCCTATTCAACCAACAGGAGCCAAAGGTATAAAAGGACTCATTGAAATAGAAAAAAAATATACAGAAGGGTTGAAGGATCTTGAAAGCTTTTCGCATATTAATATCCTCTATTTACTTCATAAAATAGATGGATACAAATTAGAAGTTAAACCATTCCTTGATAATAAAACACATGGAGTATTTGCTACAAGATCACCAAAAAGACCAAATAGAATAGGTTCATCAATTGTAAAACTAGAAAAAATAGAAGACAACAACATTCACATCAGTAATGTGGATATTTTAAATGGCACTCCTCTACTTGATATAAAACCTTATGTTCCACATTTATATGAAGATACTATCGAAGAGTTAAAAATAGGATGGTTTGAGAAAAAACATCAAAATGCTAAAACTTTAAAATCAGATAATAGGTTTAAATAAAACCTATACCTCCTTATTTTTATAATTTACCAATATCCTCTTCAGAAATTAGATGTTCTTCTAATTTTACTCGAATATCCTCTGGTATTGGTTCTGGTTTTTGATTAATAAAATCAAAATTAACAAGAACTGCTTGACCTTTAGCTTTAAGTTCATTATTCTGCCAGGCTTCATGACCCATTGTAAATGAACTATTACCTATTTTTAAAATATAAGTTCTAATCTCTACATTTCCATCATAGAATATTTGGCCTAAATAATCATGTTCTGTACGAACAAGAATTAATTTCCAATGCTCATAATCAAGAGCCAAATTAGGAGTAAAGAATCTAAAAATATCATTTCTTCCTGTTTCAAACCATAAAGCAACAGTATTATTATTTACATGTCTTAATCCGTCAATATCTCCAAATCTAGGAATTACCTCTATTTTAAACATAATAAAACCTTTTAAAAAAATTTAAAGCTATAAATTATTTATAGCTTCTACAATTAAATTAATAGTTGTTTCAATGTCTTTTTTACTACAGACACTTACAGTAGTGTGAATATATCTTGTTGGAACTGAAATTACTCCAGTTGAAATTCCTTCTCCTGTTAACTGAATTACAGCACCATCAGTAGTTCCACCCTCACTAACTTCTAATTGATAATCCAATTCATTCTCATCACCTACTTTAATTATCATCTCTTTAATTAATTTAGATGTGATAATTCCACGTCCACTTGCATCAGCTAAAATAAGAGCTGGACCTTTACCAATTACTGCAGGTGCTTCTTCTTTTTTTACACCAGGATGATCACCAGATAAAGTAACATCTAAAGCAAGAGCCATATCAGGTTTTAATTTAAATGCAGAAGTTCTTGCTCCTTTAAGACCAACTTCTTCCTGTACAGTTCCAATACCATAGACAGTAGCTCTTGTATTTATTCTTTTTAAAACTTCAATCATAACATAGCAACCAACACGATTATCTAAAGCTTTTCCCATGATTAAATCATTAGGAAACTCTTCAAACCATGCTTTAAAAGAAATAGAATCTCCAATAGAAACCATTGATTCAGCATCTTCTTTATCTTTTGCTCCAATATCAATAAACATATCATCATATGGGACTACTTTATTTCTTTCTTCTGGTTTTGTTACATGAGGTGGTTTTGAACCAATTACCCCTACATAATCTCCATTTTCACCATGAACAACTACAGTTTGATTCATTAACATTTGGTCATTAATTCCACCAATTTTTGAGAATTTAATAAATCCATTATCATCAATATATTTTACCATTAATCCAATTTCATCCATATGTGATGCTAACATTATAGTAGGTGCTTTTTTATTTTCACCCTTTTTAGTAGCTATAATATTTCCCATTCCATCCTTTTCAATAGAGTTAACAGAGTCCTTTAATTCTCTTTCAATAATATCTGCAATCTTATCTTCAAAACCAGAAACTCCTGGTGTTGAACAAAGCTCTTTCATTAAACTCATCTAATCACCTTAAATAATTATATTAATTTCATTTTTCGTATTTTATTAACCAATATATAAATATCAATTTTAATCTATAAAAAAGTAATTATTATATTAAACTTATGATTTTTTATAAATCATATTCAAAAATATAGTCATCCATTACATAACCATTACCTATATCAGTAATATCATCATCTACAATTTTAAATCCCTTAGTTTTATAAACACCAATAGCATGAGTATTATTTTTATTTACAGTTAAATAGATTGATTTTTTTCCTAAACTTTTAGCTATTTGGAATATTTTCTCAAACATTGCAGATGATATTCCTTTTCCTCTAAATTCTTTATGAAGATATAATTTACTTAAAAATAATTTATCATTATCATCTTTTATACCAAAATATCCACATAACTGTTTATCTAAAAAAACCCCATAATAAGCATAATTATCATGTGCAATTTGATTTTTCATTGCTTCTAGTGATTGGAATTTATCAATCATATAATCAATTTGTTCATGATTAATGTATTTTAAATGACATTCATGCCAAATATCAAAGGCCAAATTAGCAATTTCAACTAAGTCTCTATCATTATTTGCTTTAAGTATATTAATTGTCATAATATCAAAATAANAAAAATTTAAAAATCAACTACTTTACCTGTTTGGAGTTGGACAAATCTATCTTTAAGAACTTCTTTAAGCCATTTGGAAGCAACATTACCTGTACAGTGTCCTGTGTAAAATGTTGCATTACTTGATTTTAATATTGTTTTAGCAGTATTTTCAACTTCTTTTTGTGAAAATACACAAGAATTAACACCTCTAGCACCCATCATATGAAAACCACCAAAAAAAGCTTTTATTTCCTTATTTGGAAAAATTTCTTTAATCTCTTCAATAATGTTTTCAACACCACCATGAGAACAGCTGTTAAATAAATATAATTCCTCATTTTCCTCAAAAACAACAGTCTGTTCATGTGAGAAATCATCAACAAGAAGTTCACCATTAACTTTAGAGTACATATTCGTACGTTTACCCCTAGCATTTAAACCATCAGTACTATGAGGACAAATAAAAACACCATCATCAATTTCTTTAAATCCCTCTAAATACTCAAATCTATTATCATATTGTTCTAAAATCCCTTTAGGAATGCCAATATATTTTTTAATAGGGCCTTTAATTTTATAATAATATTTATCCCTACAGGATTCTTGTAAATAAACACTAGCCTTTGAATTAATATTAAAAAATTCATTAAAACCACCAGAATGATCATAATGAGCATGAGATAAAAAAGCAGTATTAACATTAGATAAATCAACCCCTATCTTATTAGCATTTTCTAAATAAAGGCCAGATTTTCCAGTGTCAATCAAATAGTCTTTACCATTATGTTCAATATGTAAACTTAATCCATGTTCACCTTTTAAATCCTCAGATGATGTGTTTTCTACAAGGACAGTTACTTTCATTATAAACTCCTCAATTTTATAATTTTTATAATATCATATTAATTTTTAAAACTTAAAATATTTACTTTAAAAAATTATTATTAAAAAGATTAATAACACAAAATGTTTAAATATAGTTTAAAATAATTAAAATATGGTGTTAATATATGTTATTCGAAAAAATATCAAAAATATACTTTAGTCCATCAAATACCACTAAAAAAGTTACAGATAAAATTGCTGAAAACTTTGAAGGAACTTATGAAATCTATGACTTATTAAACTATGCTAAAGATGGAGAACCAAGAGAATTTGGAGATGAAGATATTGTTATTGTAGGTATGCCAGTATTTGCTGGAAGAATACCTGACATTGCAAGACAAAAACTAGAAAAATTTAAAACTAAATCTAAAACTCCAGCTATTGCATTTGTAAATATTGGAAATGCAAATACTGGAGACTCATTACTTGAATTAACTGATATACTTAAAAATAATGGTTTTAATATAGTAGGTGCTGCTGTATTTGTAAGTCAACATTCAATTTTTAATAGTGTAGCTAAAGGCAGACCTGATGAAAAAGATTTAGAAAAAATTAAAGAATTTTCAGAAAAATGTAAAGCTAATATTGAAAGTGGAGAAAAATACAACATAAAAGTACCTGGAAACAAACCATATAAAGAGTATACTGTCGTTCCTTTCAAAGCAGGATGTGATGAAATGCACTGTATATTCTGTTATGATTGCGTATCTGCTTGTCCACAAGGAGCTATTCCTAATGAAGACCCTGTAGAAACTGATACTGAGAAATGTGATGGATGTACTGCATGTATCTATATTTGTCCTGAAAATGCAAGATCATTTATAAATGAAGGGTTTGAAAAAGCAGAAGCAGATTTTGCAGAAAGGTTTTCTAAAAGAAAAGAACCTGAATTTTATTTCTAAAATTCATATATCTTTTTTTCTTTTTTATAATCTGCTTTTAGCAACATTTCTAACATATTCAACTTCATCTGTATTAGCAACTTCTTTTAGAACTTTTTTATTTGTAATATTCTTAACAGCTGCTTCACGGACTTTCCATGATTCAGCATTTTTAACAACCTTTAATAAAACTTTTTGATTTTTAATTTTAGATATTGATCTTACTGAAATAGCTTCATCAATATTTAACTCATATAATTTAAATAAAACCTCTTCATCATTGATTTTGTTTAAAGCTTTAAGAGCAAAATCCAAATCATCTGTTGTACGGACAATTTTTATTAAAGTAGCTAAATCATCGATATTATTTAATGTTTCTTTTCTAATTTCATCTAAACTAGCATTATCCAAAATTTCAATAAATAGATTTTCTGATTTAACATTATTTAAAGCTTCTTTAGCTATTTCAAAATCTTCACTGTTAATAGCTATCCTAGTATATAATTCTTCACTATCAATATTTGGATTTGCAAGAGCATGTTTACGTACAATTTTATCAGCATCATTTAATATAATTTTTAATAAAAATTCTTTATCATTTATTAAATTAACTGCATGTTGGCGAACAAACCTTTCTTGGTCATTCTCAGCAATTAAACATAATATTTTTTCATCTTTTATCTTTTTAACAGCTTCTACACGTACAATCATACTCTGATCATCAACTGCAATTTTCTCTAAAATATCTTGATTATCCATTTTTTTAATTAAATCTAAACGAACATCATCTTTTGATGAGTTTAAAGCTATGTCTTCTAATAATTTTTTATTGTTAATCTTATTTAGCAATTTAGCCCTTATTTTTCCGTTTTCTTCTTCTTTTACAATTTCAGTGAGAATTTTCTCATCATCAAGTTTCTCAATAGCTGCAATTTTTACATTTTCATCTTTATCTTCCTGTAAAATATCTTGAAGAACTTCTACATCAATATCTTCAGATTTTTTAAGAGCTTCAACACGAATTTGTCTGTCTTTAGCATTAATAGCTAAATCAGCTAATATTTTAGAATCATCAATTTTCTTTAAAGCTTCTTTTCTATATTTTTTGTCAACTGCTTCTATTGCAATATCTGCTAAAGTTTTATTATCATCGATTTTATTAAAGATTTTATCAACTTTACTAGATTTCTTTTGATTTATAACAATTAAAGCTATAGATTTATTATTTTCACCTAATCTTTCATAAGCAAAACTTCTAACATCATAAAA
>JABUVA010000022.1:54452-55545 GCA_021442885.1 Methanobrevibacter sp.
TGGAACATCAAACATTCTTCCATTATATGTTACATGTGCAGAATTTTCATCTAAATGTGCAAGAAATGCTTCTAAACCAGCTAACTCTTGAGTTAAATCTTCCATTAAATATTGTGTAGAGATTATTTTATTATTTTTAATTTCAGCCACACCAATTAAAATAACTGGTACATTTGAAAGACCTAATGTTTCTATATCCATAAATTTAAAATCTTCAATATCAAAAAGACTTGCTACTTTAATTAAGTCTAAATTACAAGATTTAGTATATCTATTTTCTTTAACAAAGTTTATTAAATCACTAGTTTCAAGTTTATCAATTTTTTCAATAGTTTTTGTAGCTTTATCACAATAGCTATCATGAGTAGTTAAATCATTAAGACATTTATATCCATTTGATTTAAGTTTTGTTTCTTTAGCAATCCCAATACCTGGAATTAATTTTAAATTATTTTTTAAATTATCCCTATAATCTAAATCATTTAATTTAAACTTCATATCTTCTTTATTAACAATTTGAACTACATCACCATAGTCATTGCTAATTAATTTACATCCTTCTAAATCATTAAATGAGTAATCTTCAAATCGGTTTAATAAACTGTTTTTATACTGTTTAAAATAAAGATATTCATTATCAGATGAATTCTTTTTATAATCACCATTATCGATAATTGCATCAAATAAATATTTTTCATGACTTTCCATAGTTCTCAAAATAATTTTTAGATAATAATTTAAAAATACTTTTCTATATTTATTAACTCAATTTAATTATTATCAAACATTTCTCTATAATTTTCATAATAATTATAAAATAACAATCCAAAAAGGTGAATTTGATGGTGTGTATTAATATCACTAAAATTGAAACAATTGGATTTCAATTTGATACAAATAACCTTGTTTAAGATTTCTATTTTTTATTTGTTATTTTATTTATAAACTGTCTTAAATATCTTGATTAAAGCACTGGATTAAATTATTGTTAAAAATAATAATTTTCCTATGAAATGAATAATTAAATTCATAATAGTTGAAATAAAATTTAATTTACAGTACATAAATCTTTAAAATAAAAAATAAAAAACTA
>JABUVA010000023.1 GCA_021442885.1 Methanobrevibacter sp.
AGTTGGGGTTTTTCTATTAAAGTACCAATTAATTTAGATCCAATTATTGATTCAAGTTTTACCTTTAGATTTTCAGATTTTCCAGAATCTATAAACATTACTGTTATTATATCTGGATTTGTTGAATCTCTAAATTTATCTAACATTTCAAGTTTTCTAATGTCTTTATAATCACCTATCTCAATATCTTCTTTATCAATATATTTGATTACTTCATTTTCCATTTGGTTTTTTGTTAAAATGAAATTTTCATTATCTCCTTCTGTTAATAGCTCGAATAATAAACCTTTATCATGATCTATAAAACTATAAAACATTAATCTTTCATCATAAATCCCATACTTTTTTGCAATTTCTATATTATCCACTTCTATTATAGCTTGGTCTAAATCCCTAAATGACTGATTTTTTATCATTTTTAGAGAATTATTCCCGGTTTCTTTTAAATATCTTTTAAAAGCCCTATTAAGAGTTACATCATTTATGATTTCTAAAGCTAGGAGTTTTTCTTCTAAATCTTTTAATTCCTTATCAGATATTACTAGTTTTGACTTTATATTATCGATAAAGCTATTTACTCTGTAATGATCAATATTAATACTATCTTTTTGTTTATTTTGTCTTGCTAGACTATTACAGATTAATTTATGTGTTTTTTTAGTAATATTTCTTGGTTTTAAAAGACCTATTTCTAAATCTTTATATACCTTGTTTACAATTTTTATTGATTCATCTGCAGGTAGATTTACAGATTTTGTATTTCTTGTTATTTTTTCATATACTTCGTCATAATTATACATTTTTATCACTTTTTAAGCTTTTTTGTATAGTTCATTTCTAAATATTTCCTTAAACTACAAATCACTTCTTAGATATTTTATGTATAATAGCTAAATGGTTTAAACTAAATATCAATATCTATAAATTGTTTTTATATCTATATAAAGAATTTTCTAGAGCATTTGAAAACTAAAACATATATAATCTTTTCTAATTGCAAAATATTGCTTTTAAATCAAAAAATTGTTTTGATTTCAATAACTAAAACACCAGTAATAATAATTTAAAAAACTTAATAGTATATAAAAAACATATTGTTTTATATGAAAATGCCAAATGAAATTGATGTAGAACTTTTTGCACCATGTGGAATTAACTGTATTAGTTGTGAGAAATTTCAAAACCCTTGTGTAGGTTGTTTAAAAGGAGATTCAGGTAAAACAAAAGCTTCTCTTAAATGTAAGATTAAAGCTTGTTTAGATAAAAAGAAAGTGAAATATTGTGGTCGTTGCTCTGAATTTCCATGTACATTAATTAAAAAACACAACAAAAAATCTATTAAACGATTTGATTTAAACACTCAAGAAAGTGCAAAGAGAATACAATACATGGGGATTAATAAAATTAATAAAGAGGATATGGACAAATATACCTGTGAATGTGGCGGTATTATTCATTATCAAACTAATAAGTGTTCTGAATGTGGAAAGGAGTTAGAAGAATGAATATTCTAATTGAAGGATCAGGTGCCGTTGGAATTGGTTTAGGTTGTTCTATGATTAATTCTGGATTTAATGTATCTTTTTATGCTTCAGAAAAAACCGCTGAAGCAATGAAAGAAGGTATTGAGCGAACTGGAATATTAAAACATTTAAAAGCAACTCCTGATATGTATAAAGTTTATACTAGTTATGCTGATATACCTAGTGATGAATTTGACTATGTTTTTGTTACAAGTAAAACAATAGCTAATGAGGATATTAGTAAAAAGCTAAATGAAAACTCTAGAATACTTAAAAATGATTATAACATTATTATTTTCCAGAATGGTTTTGGAAATGATGAGTTTTATTTAAATTATTTTCCTAAAGAACATGTTTTTTGTGCACGTGTCATAACTGGCTTTACAAGACCTAAAAGAAATATTAGTGAAGTTACAGTTTATACAGAACCAATTTTACTTGGTTCACTTCAAGGTGTTGATGCTAGTTTTTTAGAAATTATTGCAAATGCAATTACTGAATCTGGAATTCCAAGTGAAGTAACTGATAAATTATCTGAATATTTATGGGCTAAAATGCTTTATAATTGTGCATTAAATCCTTTAAGTACTGTTCTTGGTGTTAATTATGGAAAATTAACAGAAAATCAATATTCTAAAGATATTATGAATAGAATTATTGAAGAAATCTTTAATGTAATAAATGCTAGTGGTTATAAAACATTATGGGATTCAGCTGAAGAGTATAAGAAAGTTTTCTATTCTAAGTTAGTCCCAGATACTTATAATCATTACTCTTCAACTTACCAGGACTTAATGAAGAAAAATAAAACTGAAATTGATAGCTTAAATGGTAAGGTTATAGCTATTGGTGAGAAGTATGATGTTGATGTAAGTGTTAATCGTACATTATATAATATGATTAAGTCTATTGAAAGTAGTTATTTATGAGATTCATTTAAATCTTCTAATAGTTCGATTATTCTATTATTTTGAGCTATTATTATATCTATTTTAGATTGATTAAATTCTTCTCTTTTTCTTTTTCTTGAATAATCTCCTATTCTTCTATTTCTAATTAGAGGTGTTCCACATTCTGTACAATATTTATCATATCCTCCATAATACTCTCTTTTACAGTTAGGGCATATCATAATTTTCACATCCTATAAAAATATAAGTTAATATTATATATAAATCTTGTGTTTATTTAATTTAATGTTAAATAATTATAAAAATATAAATAATAAAAGGAGATACTATGTCACAAGTCAATAATAAAGAACTATTAAAATTAATAGATAAATTCGTAGAACTTGATGAAAAAGAAGATAAAGATTTAGAAGAATTATCTAAAATAGGACATCAATTAGATCATAAAATACTTGAATGTGAATTAATAGCTATTGTAAATAATACTGAAGAATACAATGAAATCTTAAGATTAATCGTTGAAGATGAAAATAATAGCTATTTTATCCCTACTTTTACAGATATAGAAGAAGCTAAAAAAGGAGTAGAATCTTTAAGTTTAAATCAAAATCAATGGCCATATGAATTTGAAGTGTTTAGTGGTATTGATATTCTAGACATTGGAATTGAAGATGAAGAATTTGTAGGTCTTGTAGTAAATCCATATAATACTGATTTTATATTTCCAAAAGAAGACCTAATAAGTGCAGCTAACTGTAATCATAACCATTAAAAGTGATTAGATGAAACTTGAAGATTATGAAACATATAAAAAAGATAAAACAAAATCTTCTAAAAGTAAATTAAAAGATTTAATAAATACCTACATTGAAATTAACAATAAATTAACTAATGAAAACTCAATTGAATTATATGTTGTTAAGAAAAATATTAAAGAAACCTATCAAGAGGAAATTTATTTTTCATTAATTGATGAAGGAGAAAAGCTTGTAAGGTTTAATGTTAATGAAAAATCAAAAGACTATTTTATTCCTATATTTACTGATATTGAAGAGTTTAATGAGGGTTTAGAAAAAATATCTAAATTATTTTTAGATAAACTTGAATTAAAAGAATTAGATCCTGAAGATATTAGAAAAATAGCTAGTGGTGATGAAAATTTTCAGGGAGTTATTATTAATCCTCATAGCCAAAACTTCTCATTTGACTTAGATAGTCTTTAAAAAAAATAAATACTAAATATTAGTCTTTACGACAATATTTAGTTATTAAGCCAGCTATAATCAGCCCATGTAACTGATTGGCCTTGATTATTTGTTACTTCTATCGTACATTTACTAATGTTATTAATTTTATTAGGTGATGTAGCTTGGATTATTACTTCCATAGTATTATCATCATTAATACTATTAAATTTTAATGAATCGGATTTTGTTAAAACTACATTTCCTGAACTATCATACCATGTTGCTTTAGCATAATATGTTTTAGCTTCTTTTGGAGCATTTGTTAATGTAAATGAAATTTGATAGACAAATTCACCTGAAGAAGTGTTAAAAACTTTTTGATTAATATTTATTATACCTTCATTTCCAGGTTTTACAGCACCAATTTCTAAACTACTTACAGCAATAGCTACAATAGCAATAATAACAATTATAAGTATTGCGATTACTATTGGATTTCTTAGAATAGATTTAGATGATAATGGACCACCTAATTTTTTAGATTTTGGTATTGATGAAATACCTCTATTTGATATAGGATCTATCTTTTTTATATTATTTTCACGTGGTGCTCCACATTTTTTACAGAATTTGTAGTTTTCTTCGTTTTCACATCCACATTCTGGACATCTCATTGGTTTTCACCTCTCATTATATATTTATTTTACATTACAAAATATAAATATTTTATCTTGTGTATTAAAAATAGATAAGCTTATATATAATATATTATAAAATATGTATAACTGATAGGTACATTGTATCTATCTAGAAAAAAATAGGTAAGAAAGATTGCTATGAAAAATAACAAACTTAGAAAATATGTTGAAAAATACGAAAAATCCATAGAGGAATATGGAAACAAGTTAGATTTAATAATAGACAATATAAATAAATCATTATTTAATGAAAAGTTAATAACAGTAAAATCAAAAATAAATGCACAAGAAACCATAGTAAGAATAATAGAAAACCAAATGACAAATAGCTATTTAATACCAGTCTTTACAGACCTAAAAGAATTTAATAAACTAAAAGAAGAAATAGATTTTGAACAAGAAGGATCAACATTAAGTCCTTACATCACAGATATCCACGAATTCATAGAAATAGGATTAACAGATCCTAAATTTGAAGGAATAATAATAAATCCATCATCACAAAATTTCAGAATTGAAATAAATTCAGTTATTGAATATAATAGCAAATATTTAAAAGAACAATAACTAATAAATAAATATAGTGATTATAAATGGAAATTAATAACGAAGACTTTAAAGAAATAACATTATTTTGCCCAACATATCCAGCTGGAGAAGATATGAACTTTGTAGCATTTGGAACTAGTGAAGACTTTAAAATCCCTGTTTTTACAAACCATGAAAGCTATAAAAAAGGATTTGAATATTTAAAATTAGATCAACAAGACCAAGAATACAACCTTTATACAACACATATGAACTTCTTTATTCAACTAGCTGCAAATGACCCCGGATTTAGTGGTTTGATTGTAAACCTTCCTGAAGATAAAATCATTCTTGATAAAGAAAAATTATTGAGTTTTATTGATTAGACTCACATATAAACTCAAATTTACAATTATCACAACCAAACTTAGGATTTTTCTCAAAATCCTTATCTAATATTTTTTTAGCAATCCAATCAACCTCAATAATATACTCATCTACTTCTTCACTAGAAATAGTATCCATAATTAAATTATCTGATTTAATAGCATAAATTCCAGCTTTAGAAATGTATTTATCATTATATCTTGAATCAAGACTTAAAGCATGAAGATAAAGTTTTAATTGGTTTTTATATTTATGAATATTATCTCCTTCAAACTCTGTATTTTTAAAATCAATAATAGAAATTTCTCCATCTTTTTCAAGGATTAAGTCAATACTTCCAATAATATTATAGCCATTTTTATTTAAATCAAAGTTATATTCTGATTCAAGAATATTAACATCCCCTATTTTATCATAAAAACTATAAATATTATTTTTAAACTCTTCTAAACCCTCATCATCATGAGGAATATTAGAAGTACTATTAACAATATCTGTAATTATATCATCAGTGCTCTTTTTAGATATTTGTTGATTTTTAATCTTAGCAACATTTATTTTATTAAATGCATTATGAATAGCTGTTCCCATACGTATTGATTCAGTATCTGACAATTTAAATTTCAATTCATATAATAAATTATATTTAAAAGGACATTCACCATATGTTTTAAAACTAGTGTAACTTGCATTTAAAGTATCAACATCTTCATTTTCAAAACTAGATTCACATTTACTAATATTTGAAATGTTAAATTCTTCCAATAGGGAATTATTAACAATATCAGAAAATAAAGGATGAATATCATTAATAAAAGATAATAGAACAGTATCTTGAGCTCTAGTCATAGCTACATAGAGTATTCTCTCTTCCTCTAAATCACTAAGTTCAGAGTCAGTAAGCTGAGAATTATCTTTATACTCTAAAAACTCATTTGGAGTAAAATATGTTGGTTTTTTAAAGATATAATCTTTTTCAGATTCATCGACAAATGCTTTTGGAAATTTATCCACTTCAACAGAAGGTATTATAACAACAGGAAATTCAAGACCTTTAGATTTATGAATAGTCATTATTTGAACTCCTTCATCATTACCAACAGATTTCTCTTCCCAATCCCCCATATTATTAATTAAAAAATTATAATATCCAACAACATCAGTATTATCAATAATCTGCTCAAAATTATAAATTGACTCACTAATTAAAGAGAAATTATTTAAAGACTTCTCATCACATTTGTTAAAGTAATCAACCTTTTCTAAAATCTTATAGAAAATATCTAAAACTGTAAGATCCTTATTATTATCTAATGCAATATCATTAAGAAGATTAATTTCATCTAAAAACATATCATAAGATAAATTATCCTTTTCTACTGAATTCTTAAGAGATTCAACCATTTCTTGGAAGTTTTCCTTAATTAAGTCATTGTTTTTACTAGCTAAATTAGAAATAAAATTAAGTTTACTTAAAACATAATCCTTATTAATTTTATCTTTAGAATGAATCTTAATTCTTTCAAATTCATTTAATATTTTTGTTATTACATTGTTTTTCACTGTATCTCGTAAACTTTCTATAATCTGGAAAAATTCTTTGTCTTTCGTGTTATTAATCAAATCTGAATTAATTTGAGGTTTTGGAACTTTTTCAAATGTTTCAATCATCATATCATCGGTTTTTGTTTGTGCAAATTTAGATTTATTGTTAAAAATACCATTAAATGATCGAATATTAGCATTTTTACCAGTTTCTCTTTTATAAATATCTTTAATAGTCTCTAATGCTTTTTGTTCAAATTCCTTTTCTATATTATTTAATAATTCACAAGTTTCATCTGAAAGATTCCATAAAGTAGGAGTAAATTTTTCTCCAGTAAATGCTTTTAAATTTAGCCAATCTCTTTCAACTGAAGAAAAAATATGATTTTTATATGGAGGAATAATGTAATGGAGTATTGTTATTAATGATTTTATATCATCATTTGTATCTATTGTTGAAGAATTTTTAACATTATATGGAATGTTATTTTCATCAAATAAGGGTAATAATTCTTTAAGTTTATTTCCTCTTATAGCTCTTAATAAAATAGCTATATCTGAATATTTATCTACAATTCCTTGATTTTTAATATCCTGAATATAATTTAAAATATTATCTGCTTCTATTTTTTTATCATCACTTATAATATAATGACATTTATTGTTATATTCTCTATTGTGTTTCATGTCTTTTTGTGATTTTTCATCTCTTTTATCTTTAATAAATTCTTCTGTGAGCTTTACTATGTTTTCTGTAGAACGATAATTAGTATCAAGTGAAATTACATGACTTGTTGGATGTGTCATTAGTTCGTTAATAAATCTTGGAAGACCACCTCTAAAGCCATATATACTTTGGTCAACATCTCCAACAACAGTAAAACTATCTGCATATGGTATTAATTTTTCAAATATCAGGTATTGAACTGGATCTGTGTCTTGAAACTCATCAATTAATATATTTTTATAGATTGTTTTAGGATTTTTTTCTAAAAACTCTAATGCTTTTATTTGAAGTGTGTTAAAGTCAACTAGATATTCTTCATTGAGTTTTTTAAGATATCTTGGATATGCTTTAGCTGTTTGATAATATTTAGCATTATACCAATCTTTTTTAAAATCATCTGAAACTATTACATTTGAGTATGGAAATCCTTTTAAGGAATTATTTTTAATTAAATCTTGGTATTCATCACTTACAGACCTATTATCTTCAATATAATTTAATAAACCATTAGTATTAACTTTAAATGTAGAATATTCATCAAATTTATTAATAATTCCACTAATTTCTTTTTTTGGTAGGTATGAAATGTTTTTAAAGCNAGTATTAACTTTAAATGTAGAATATTCATCAAATTTATTAATAATACCATTAATTTCTTTTTTTGGTAGGTATGAAATGTTTTTAAAGCCTAAGTATGGGAGGTGTTTTTGTATAAATAATGTTTTTTTCTGATTATAATCATCATCTAAAACTTCATAGGAAAAATTATCGTATTTTTTAAGTAAATCATAACAGAAACTATGGATTGTTGAAATCTGCATCTTATTAATATCTTCAACTTCAATATCTTCTGCTAAACGGTTTTTAAGTTCTTCTGTTGCTTTTCTTGAAAATGTTATTATAAGTAAACTTTCAGCTTCCACTTTTTTCTCATTTAGTAGGAACTTTACTCTTTCAGTTAATACTCTTGTTTTTCCAGAACCTGGACCTGCTTCTATAATTAATGGTCCTTTACCATCATATGTAATTGCTTTTTTTTGATTCTCATTTGGTGATAATTTTGACATAAACAATATTATGTATAAAGGACAATATTTATGTTACTATATTTTCCTTAGATAGATTATCATTAAACATCAAAAAGAAGAATTTGACCTTTTATGAACAATTTCTAAAAATTCTTCTTGAAAATCGATAAGTTTATATATTTAAGCTCTAAACTAATAATAAGAGTTAATATTTATGTTTGTTTCATATTTAAATATTAGCCTTAGCAATGAATTAATTTTAATCCCTTTAAATTAAGAATAGAAAAATAAAAACATATTATAAAAATTTAAACAAAATAAGGAAATTTCAAATAGTGTTAACATTTGAAATGAATTATATTTGGTTATAAATATTACTTGCCTAGGCAAGCTTTTTATAATATGACAATTATAATATAAATAGAATAAAAACAAATGGAGAAAAAAAATAATGAAAGTAACTAAAATTGAAGGATTTTCAACATTAATCATATTTATAATAGCAGCTGCAATTTTAAGTGCATCACAAAGTGTTGTAACAACCAGTTTGACTGATATAATGAGTGATTTTGGAATTAACTCAATAACTGCTCAATGGGTTTATTCAGTATTTCTACTTGTTCTAGGAGTAATGATTCCAACATCAGCTTTCATTACAAAACGTTTTACTGTAAAAACAATTTTAACAACCTCATTAGGTCTTTTTATAATAGGATGTTTAATTGCTTATGTTGCACCTAACATTGTCATACTAATTATAGCTAGAATAATACAAGCTATTGGATGTGGTATTCTACTTCCAATAACACAAATCGTACTATTTAAAGTAATCCCAAAAGAAAAATGGCAAATATTCATGGGACTATTTGGACTAATAATTGGAATAGCACCAGCTCTTGCACCAACATTAGGAGGAATAATAATTGATGCAATAAACTGGAGAGCTATATTTATTATTTTTGCAGTAATAACAATAATAATTTTAATCTGCGGATTAATAACATGTAAACTTGACTTTGGAACAGAAGATTATCCATTAGATGTAACATCCCTTTTCTTATCAGTTGTTGCATTTGTAGGAATAATGTTAGGATTTACAGACATCGCACAATATAAATTTGATTTAGTATTTGTAATACTACCAATAGTAATAGGAGTAATTGCTCTTATATTCTTTGTTAAAAGACAAATATCAATCGAACACCCATTACTTCATCTTAAAGCACTTAAAAATAAGTATTTTGTAGCAGGAACAGTATTTTCAGCTATTCTATACTTTACAATGTGTGGAATTAATGTTATAATACCATTATTTGTTCAAAGTATTGCATTCCACTCAGCAACAACTGCAGGAATCGTACTACTTCCAGGAACAATAGTAATGATTATCTTTAACTTTGTAGGACCTGTACTTGCAACAAAGATTGGTGTAAGAAAAGTATTAATCTTATCTTGTATATTTACCTTTGTTGGATTTATATCAATGATGACCTACAATATAGAATCTAATATAACTTACATGGTAATTACACAAATAATAAGATGTATAGGTGCTGGTTTAGGATTAATGCCATGTGTAACCTGGACAATAAGTACAGTATCAAAAGGTGTAGAAGATGCAACAGCTATTAACAATACTGTAAGACAAATTATAGGATCAATTGGAGCTGCAATGTCAGTTGTTATAATGGCAATATTTGCAGGAGGAGCTATTGGTCATAATATAATTTCAGTAGCTGCATTTGGAAATACATCATTAGTAATGGCAATTCTAACTATAATCTCATTAATTATAGTTCTAATATATATTAAAAACATAGAAGAAGAAGGTGTTGGTGAATAACCACACTTCTACATTCTTTTTTTAAAAAAAATAAATTATAAAAAAAAAGTAAAACAATCTAATTTTCAGATTCTTCAATAGAAACATCCTCATCCACAATAATAGAATCTTGAGCATAATATTTAAATCTATAAGACATTTTATATCCTTTATTATCTATTTTAGGATTTTTCTTTTTAAATCTAATATTTGGAACATTATGAGGTTTATTAAATTTTTTAAAATGACGCTTATTACCAAGACTATTTCTATTGCGTTCATGAGGAGATTTATACATATTCTTTCTAAGAAGCCTCCTCCTATGACTCATAACCTTTAACATTTAGATTCAACCTATTGAAGAGCAGCAGATTTATCAAGAGTAGCTTGAATTTCATCAATTCTATCAACAACAACTTTAATTGCTTGTTCTCCTTGACGTGTAGGATTAATACCTTGTTCAACAAGCAATGCATCCCTAATATCTCTTAACCTATCAATTGAATCGATTTTCATTATGGTACTATAAAACATATGTTTTTTTCCTCCAATTTTTACTCTTAAATAATATATTTAGTGAGAATATTATATAAAAATTTCTAGAATATAAAAAAATTTAGAAGGATTAAAATCTAATTATTTATATGATTTTATCAACAAATAAAATAAAAATTAAAAACTATTTTAAAGTATTATTCCATAGTTTTAAGTATAATAAAAAATCAGTTTAAAATAAGTGATAAAAATGATTGATGTAATATATTTTGCTGGAGGTTGTTTCTGGGGTGTTGAAGGGTACTTTATGAAAATTCCAGGAGTTGTAAAAACAGAAGTTGGATATGCAAATGGTAATACTGAAAATCCTAGCTATGAAGAAGTATGTACTGGTGAAACCTTACATACAGAAACTGTTAAAATATGTTATGATGATAATACTGTCCTTTTAATTGAACTTTTAAATGAATATTATAAAATAATTGATCCTTTCTCTTTAAATAAACAAGGTAATGATATAGGAACACAATATCGTACTGGGATATATTACTCAAATGATTTACAAAAGCAAGTTATTGAGAATTTCATCAAAAACAAACAAGAACAAACAAAACAAAAAATCCAAATAGAAATAGAAGAAATAAAAAACTTCTATAAAGCAGAAGAATATCATCAAAACTATCTCACAAAAAACCCATATGGATACTGTCATGTTGATTTAAATAAAGCAGGAAAATACCTAGAAGAAATTAATAAACTAAATCCAATAGAATATGAAGTAACACAAAACAATGGAACAGAACTACCACACACCGGAAAATACAATAATTATAACAAAAAAGGATTATATGTAGATATAGTTAGTGGAGAACCATTATTCTTATCAAAAGACAAATTCCAATCAACCTGTGGCTGGCCATCATTTACAAAACCAATAAAAGAATTAACAGAAAAAATTGATAAAAGCCACAGTATGATAAGAACAGAAGTAAGAAGTAAAAAAGCAGATTCTCATTTAGGCCATGTATTTAATGATGGACCAAATAAATCAAATAGATATTGTATAAATTCAGCTGCACTAAGATTTATACCCTTTGAACAATTAGAAAAAGAAGGATATGGAAAATATAAAAAATTATTAATTGAAAAAAATTAATAATTTTTAGCTCTAATTTCGAAAAATGCTTGAGAATATCCGCAAACAGGACAAACAGGAGGTGCTTGTTTACCTTCCATAGTAAATCCACAGTTTTCACAAATCCACTCAACATCTTCATCTTTAGAAAAGACTTGATCGTTTTTAATATTTTCCAAAAGCTTAATATATCTTTCTTCATGCATAGCTTCAATATTTGCAACTAATCTAAATTTAGCAGCTAAAATATCAAAACCTTCTTCTGCTGCTTCCTTAGCAAAATTCTGATACATTTCAGTCCACTCATAATTTTCACCAGCTCTTGCATCTTCCAAATTAACATCAGTACTTGGAAGCTCTCCACCATGTAAAAAATTCATCCAAATAGAAGCATGTTGCCTTTCATTAAAAGATGCTTCTCTAAAAATTTCAGCTATTTGAACATAACCTTCTGCTTCAGCTTTATCTGCATACAACTCATATTTAACACGTGCAGCAGATTCACCAGCAATTGCAGCTTTTAAATTCTTTTCAGTTTTAGTTCCTTTATATTCTTCAGCAACCATAATAATCACCATAATTTTATAACATTATATTAAATTTATTAAAATATAAAGATTTAGTTTAAATAAAATAATATTACAGAATATTTTAAAAATATAATAAATGTTAAATAGTTTAGATACTAAAATTATTTATGTTAATAAAATTATTTCCTATGATTAATATTTTAGCTATTTAGATTATTGTAGGACGTTGATATAGATAGTATTAATAAATAGCTTTAAAGTTAGCTTATATAAAAAATGGAGAAACTAATAATGAAATTATTATCAGTTATTGTACCATGTTATAATTCACAAGATTATTTACATAAATGTATCGACTCTTTAGTTGTTGGTGGTGATTTGATGGATATTATCATAATCAATGACGGTTCTGAAGACAATACAGGTAAAATTGCTGATGAATACGCTGCTAAATACCCCTTTATAAGAGTTATTCACCAAGAAAATGGAGGACATGGTGAAGGTATTAACCAAGGTTTAAAGGTTGCTAAAGGTATTTATACAAAAGTCGTAGATAGTGACGATATCTTAAGTGAGGATTTACCTATTTTCTTAGATCAACTTGCAAAATGGGAAGAAGAAGGCGGGGTTGATTTAGCCATAACTAATTATTATTACGTTCATAATAATAGTAAACATAATAAATCAATTTCTTACGATAATGCTTTACCTGAAGAGACAATTTTCGGTTGGGATGATGTTAAAAGATTTTATCCCCATCAACATTTTACTATTCACTCAACAACATACCGCACTGAAGTAATGCGTAAAAGTACCACTCCTTTACCAAAACATACATCATATGAAGATAATTTTATGGTTTATCGCTCTTTAAATGATGTTGAACGTATGGGCTATTTAAATGTGGACTTATATCATTACACTATTGGTCGTGATGAACAATCAATGCAAGAAAGTACTATGATTAAAAAATATACTCACTTGCTATTAGTAGCCCAATTATGCTTTACATGTTATCATTTAGATGATATTAAATCAACTAAATTACGTAAATACTTAGAACATAATTTATTTATTTTAATTGGTGGTGGGGTAATATATGGCAATATGAATGGTTCATTACAAGCAAAAAAAGACATTGATGAATTCTGGAATGCCTGTTTAGATTATGATAAAAAATATGCTAAAAAGTTACAAAGAACTCCACTTTGTGTCTCTTTATTACCATTTACTATTTCTCGCCCAATTTGCATGATATTTAAATGGGTATCTCATATGGTTGTTCCTTTTAATTAATTCTTTAAAAAAAAACAGATTACGGCAGACTTTTTTAATATATTATTAAAAATTCTTACTTCTACTTTTAAATGTTTATAGATAACTAGATTAAATTAGCTTTTAACATTGATGGATAATAATTGAGGGCTAATAAAGCTAAATATGTTAAATCATATAAATCATTTAGCCCAATATCCATTAATTTAAATTAAATTACTGATGCTACACTTAAATAAAATTCTTAAAGCTTATCTTCAAAGAAATCTTTCTCAATTTCATCAGCAATAAACATGAATTTTTCACCAAGTTCACTATTTGCATTAAGTGAAACAATAGACTTTCCAAGATTTGCAGAATCAGCTACTCTAGGAGTTAAAGGAAGATCACCTAAAAATTCAATACCTAACTCCTCAGCAAATTCAGCACCTTGATTTTCACCAAACATTTTAATAGGTTCCTCACAATGAGGGCAAGTAAAGTATGCCATATTCTCAACTAAACCTATTTTTTTAATATTTAATAAATCAACCATACCTACACATTTAACAACATCATCTTGAGATACATCATTAGGTGTAGTTACCATAACAACAGCATCAATGTTAGGAATAGTTTGTAAAACAGTTAAAGGTTCATCTCCTGTTCCTGGTGGGTTATCTATAATAAGAACATCAAGATCCCCCCAATTAACATCAGATATTAATTGTTTAATAGTTCCTGTTTTTTGAGGACCTCTCCATATAATTGGAGTTTTTTTATCATCAAGTAAAAATGCCATTGACATTACTTCAATTCCTGATTCATTTTCTATAGGAACCATTAAATTTTCTTCATCAACAGTTACAAAATTTCCATCAACTCCAAGCATTTTTGGTATGTTAGGTCCGTGAATATCAGCATCTAAAATTCCAGTTTTAAAACCTTTCTTTTGGAAAGCCTCTGCAAGATTTGCTGCAACAGTAGATTTTCCTACTCCTCCTTTACCACTCATCACTGCAATTTTATATTTTATTTTTCCTAAATGTTGTGCAATTTTGATTTCTTGTTCAATCATTAATTTTTGTTGTTCTGGAGTCATCTGAGCTCCATGACCATGACCGTGACCATGTTCCATTAATATCATCTCTTTTATTTTAATAACAAATAGTAATATTAAGTTTATAATATATAAATTATTGGTTAGTAAAATATATTGTCTAAAGCATTAAAAATTAATTTAATGCAATAGACAGGAAGTGATTATGTATTTATTTAAAGAAATATGTCGAATACATATATAACGACAATAAAATATTAATTTTAATGATTAATAAATTTTTTGTTGTAAATAAAGTAAATAACTAAAAATAAAGGCAAATAATATAAATAAAAAAATATATGATTTTAGAAATAGTAATAAAAAAATATAAATAATTATTAAAATAGTAATACTTTAATAAACTTTATTAATAATGAAATTCTAATTATTATTTAGAAAGCATAGAAATGCTTTCAGTAATACAAAAAGTTGTAAAAAATAAAAAAAAGTATTACTATGAAATTTTATAATACTTTAAAGCAAAAAAAAAGCTATTGAAAGTATTACTTAACTAATAAAAATAAAAAAAAATACCTGCTTTAGATAAATAAATATCTATTGTAATAGCCATTAAGTTTGGAGGAAAATGTTTAATTCATATTCTTAGAGCTATCTAAGAATACAAAAAAATAGTTGCCTCTTTTTCCTCTTCTATGGGGGAGAGTAAAGTTTAACAACAAGAAAAAATACGACTCCCCCTATTTTATAAATGTAGATTCAATATTAAAACACATCAATATTATGAAATAATAATTATATAAAAACA
>JABUVA010000024.1:0-2692 GCA_021442885.1 Methanobrevibacter sp.
TTTCTATGATGATAAAATAAAACTATTTAAAAGTATTGTTAAAAAGGATTTTGAAACATTAAAAGTAGAGAAGATGTCTTTAGAGGAGTTAGAAGAAGATTATTACAATGGTTTTGATTCTTGTGTTGATATAGGCAACATTGAAGTGTATGAATCTAATGTTGAGCATAACAGTATGTGTGTTGATGATGAATTCTTGGAATTCTTATCAAAAATTATAGAAGATGATTATAAAAATGGAAAATAAGTGTTTTATTTAATGAGGATTTTAAATGTTTCTTGTATTATTTAATAGCTCCATTTTTTAATACTATTTTATTAATTATCATATGCAAATAAATATATATTTTCATTTATAAAACTTATCTAATGTGAGGCATGACTATGATAAAAGTTGAAAATGTAAGTAAGATTTATGAATTAGATGATGGTAATGAGATTATTGCCTTAGATGATATTAGTTTTGAAGTAAAAGAAGGAGAAATCCTTGGAATAATAGGTAAAAGTGGCTCTGGTAAAACAACTCTTTTAAGAGCATTACGTGGAGTTGAACGTATTAGTGATGGGAGTATTACAATAGCTGATGTTACTGTCGATGCTAAATCTTCTCAATATTATTACAACATGCTTAAAAAAGAAACAGCTATTCATCTTCAAAGATCATTTGGTCTTTGGCCTGAAACAGTACGTGAAAATATTTTAAGAAAAATCTATGGTCGTGAATATGAAGATGAAGGAGATACTAATTTTGAATTAGCTGAAAGCGAATTTGGTGATGAAGTAGATAAAATTCTAGATTTAGTCTCACTTACACATAAATCTGACCACTATGCATCTGTTTTAAGTGGTGGTGAAAAACAAAGACTTATCATAGCTAGACAATTAGCAAAAAAACCTAAAGTGTTATTATTAGATGAACCTGCTACTATGGCATGCCCTAAAACAAAACAAGAAATATTATCTGCTATTAAAAAAATAAATGAAGAACTTAATATAACAGTAGTAGTTGTATCTCATCTTCCAGATGTTCAGAAATATTTAGCAGATAGAGTTATTCTTCTTGAAGATGGTAAAATTAAAGATGAAGGTGACCCAGTTAAAATAACTGATGAATTTATCTCTCAAATGGCACCAATTGTTGATATTGACAATATAGCTACTGATGAAGATGTAATTGATGTAACTGGAATATATAAAAGATTTTTCCTTTTAACTGGCGGGGAAGTCTTAAATGTTGAAGATATTAATTTTGAAGTTAAAAAAGAAAACATTTTAAGTTTAATTGGTCCTAGTGGAGCAGGAAAAACTGTTCTTTTAAGATTACTTGCAGGTCTTGACTATCCAGATAAAGGAAATGTTTACTATAAAGTAGATGATGAATGGCATGATATTGACATTCCAGGTATGGGAAGAATGGCTATTAGAAGTAAATTAGGAATTATGCACCAGGAATTTGCATTAAGTCATTATGCAACAGTTTTAAATCAACTAGCTGTTAAATTAGGATATAAAAATCATAATATTGTTAAACAAGCAAGGGAAAGAGCTGAAAGACTTGGTTTAGGTGATGAACTATTAGATTCTCTTTATCTATTAACTGATTTACCAGAACAAGAAGCAAAAGCACGTCTACAACAAGTTGGATTAATGCCTGATATTTTAAATGATTTATTCCCTAAATTTCCAGAAACAGCAACTCGTGAAGCAGTAGCTGATATTTTTGAAAGTCTTGATTTACCAATGGATGTTATTAATAGAAAATCTTACGAACTTTCAGGTGGTCAAAAAGTTAGAGTAATGTTAGCTTTAGTTTTAGTTTCAAAACCAGAATTCCTCCTTTTAGATGAACCATTTGGAGATTTAGATCCAATAACATTAAGAACTGTTACTAACTCTCTTAAAAAGATTTCAAAAAAATATGGAATAACAATAATTATGATATCACATAACACAGATTTCATTAAAGAGCTAAGTAATAGAGTAATATTTATGGATGATGGTAAAATTAAAGATGATAGTACAAATGTAGAAAAAGCTGTAAAGGACTTTATTGGATTTTGTGATGCTAGTTATCTTATGGGTGATTAGATAATGTTTGATAAAATAATGGTTCCTGTTGATGGTTCTAAATATAATGAAAAAGCTATTGATTATGCTATAGCCATTGCAGAGAAATTTAACTCTACTATTGTTGCAGTTCACGTTCTTCAAGAATTTTCATCAAATAGCTATGATAATGAAGAAGATAAAGGAGATGATTTACTTGCTCATGTTAGCCAAAAAGCAAGTGAAGTAGGGGTTAATACTATTGAACATTTAATTACTGGTGATTCTTTAAGAGATATGAAAACTATTGTTCGCAAAAGTCGTGTAGATTTAGTGGTTATGCATGCTTTTGGTTCAGATACTTTTGATGATGAATTAAATGAAAATCAAATTGGAAGTGTTTCAGAAAGGATTATAAGAACTGGAGATGTACCTGTTCTACTTATAAAATAAAAATTAAAGGAGAATGTTGTTTTATGATTGTAAAAGATTGGTGTTCCTTTTGTGGTGAATGTGCAGGAGTTTGTCCTAAAAATTTAATCACAGTTAAAGAATATGGTTTAGTTTTTGATGATGAAGATTGTAAAGAATGTAATACATGTGTTGTTGCATGTCCTATTAACGCATTAGAAAAAGAGGAATGAGG
>JABUVA010000024.1:3101-13619 GCA_021442885.1 Methanobrevibacter sp.
ACTGAATCTATGGGTAAAAAAGAAGATATTAAAGCTAAAATTATCATAGCTGCAGATGGTCCTGAAAGTCGTGTTGCAAGATGGGCTGGATTTAAACAAGTTACAAAAGCTAAATATATGGAATCTGGTGTTCAATATGAAATGGTTGGTGTTGATTTTGAAAGAGAGAATGTTATTGAGTTCTACTTTGGAAGTGTTTCACCTGGAGGTTATGCATGGATTTTCCCTAAAGGTGATGATATCGCAAATGTAGGATTAGCTGTTCTTGCTCATATGGCAGATAAACCAGCTATTGAATATTTAGATGATTTTATAGCTAATTGTCCTGCTACTAAAAATGCTCAAGCTGTTGAATTAAATGTTGGTGGAGATCCTGTTGGTGGTATGCCTAAAAAAATATATGATGATAATATTCTAATTTGTGGAGATGCAGCAGGTCAAGTAAATCCTTTAACAGGTGGAGGAATTAGTAGTGGTATGATTGGTGGAATGCATGCAGGTCAAGTAGCTGCAGAATCTATTGCAGAAGGTAATTATTCTAAAAAATTCCTTAAAGAATATAGTAAAAGAGCTCGTGAAGATTTAAAATCTGATATTGATAAATATAAAAAACCTCAAGAGTATTTATTAACTTTATCTGATGAAGAACTTGATGATATTGCTAAAGCATTCCAAGATGCTAACTTTGAAAAAATTTCAACCACAGAAATTGTAAAAACTTTAGTAAAAGTATCTCCTAAAGCTTTACTTAAATTAGGAAAATTAGTATAAGGGGTTTTTCTTATGATTTTGGTTACTGGAGGTGCAGGTTATATTGGTTCCCATACAAATAAGGCCTTAAATAAAGTAGGTTATGATACTGTTGTATTAGATAATCTAGAAAAAGGTTATGAAAGTTTTGTTAAATGGGGTGAATTTGTTAATGATGATATTGGTAGTAAATCCATTGAAAGCATTTTCAAAAACAATGATATTGATGCTGTAATGCATTTTGCAGCATTTTCTTCAGTAGCTGAATCTGTTGAACAACCGCAAAAATACTTAAAAAATAATTATAAAAACACTTTAAATCTTTTGCAGATGATGAGGGAGTATGGTGTTGATAAATTTATTTTCTCATCAACTGCAGCAGTTTATGGGAATCCTGAAAGTATTCCTATTACTGAAAATCAAGAATTAAAACCAATCAATCCTTATGGTCACTCTAAATTTATTACTGAAAAAGCACTTGAAAGAGAGGCTGAAAAAGGTGATTTTAACTATGTTTCTTTAAGATACTTTAATGCTGCTGGATGTGATTTTGATTGTGAGGTTGGTGAACTTCACGATCCTGAAACTCATCTTATTCCCTTAGTTTTAGATGCAGCTAGTGGAATTAGAGATTCTATTTCTATTTTTGGAACTGATTATGACACTCCTGATGGAACATGTATTAGGGATTATATTCATGTAAATGACCTTGCAGATGCTCATATTAAAGCTTATGAATATTTAAAAGATGGAAATTCATCAGAAGTTTTTAATTTAGGAAATGGTCAAGGTTACTCTGTTAAAGAAGTTATTGATACTTGTAAAAAGGTTACTGGTAAAGATTTCAAAGTAAACCTTGATGAGCGTAGAGAGGGTGATCCTGGAATTTTAATTGCAGATTCATCAAAAATCAATGAAAAATTAGGATGGTCTCCTAAATATGATTTAGAAACCATTATTGACTCTGCATGGAAATGGCATGAAAAAATTAATGGAATTTAGATAATATGGATATTGATAATGTTTCTGAAAGTAAGGTTGATGTAAGATTAATTGTATCAGGGCCTGACATGGCTCAATTAGTATCTAAAGCTATTGATGATGTTGATTTTGAGGAAGATTATAATATAATTGTCTCTTCAATCATTCCCACCACTGATTTAAAAATAGCTAAAAAAGTATCTAAAGGTGCAGATATTATATTAATTGGTGGTGCTGGAAATGATGAAACATATAATATTCTTTATAATGAGCTTAAAGATGAATTTAATCATGTAGGTTTATTTAATTATAATAATATTATTAATGTTGATGAGGAGTTTGACTATAAACTAGCTAGAAGTGAACTCTTAAATTCTATTATAAAATCTGGCCTTACTTATTCTTTAAATATTATTAACATACATACTTTAGAAAACAAACTTGTAAATTTAACTAGAAAATATAATAACTTGTTAGATGATTATAATCAATTAATTGAAGAAAATAAATCATTAACTCAAGACAATAGTGATTTACAAGATGAAATTAACAAGTCTAATGATAAAATTTCAAATTTAAAATCTGATTTTTCAACATTCAAAACACGCTATGAAGATATTCATAATAAAGATATTGTAGAAGTTTTTAATTTATCTAAACTCTGGAGAGAAACTTTTAATGAAGAATTAACAGATGAGAATAAACTTTTCATAGCTACTAATAAATTTAAACCAAATAATATTATTATGGGTCAAAACCAAATAGGTGCTCGTGATAAACAATCAGCTATCGAATGGATTAAAATTCTAAAAACAAGCTTAATACTTGTTAATCAGGATGATGGTTCATTAAAAAATGAATTAGATGAAATAAATGATAATCCATATGCTGATGAAGAACATGATAATATTTCAAATTCTTTAGGTAATTTTTTTGATTAATGAATTATTTATAGTAGAATATAGAAAAATAACTATATAACTATTTTAAGGAAGTTTATAAATGCATGAGGAATTGCAAGATAAATGCGGTATAGTGGGAATACATTGTGATGATTCTTCTGTTGATGTTTCTCGCTTTGTTTATTTTTGTTTATATGCTCTTCAGCACAGAGGACAGGAATCTGCTGGAATAGCGACTTTTAGTAATGATAATGGATTAAATTATTATTGTGGTATGGGTTTAATCACCGATGTTTTTAAAGATTATGAAATTAATAATTTAAATGGAAACATGGGTATTGGCCATGTAAGATATTCTACTACTGGTAAGTCAAAACTTGAAAACTCACAACCATTTGTAACTGATTTTGATGATGGATTCATAGCTATGGCTCATAATGGTGATATTGTTAACTCTCAATTTTTAAGAGATGAATTAATAGAACAGGGTTATGAGTTTAAATCAGATACAGATTCTGAAGTTATTTGTTATTTACTTAAACAAGAACATTATGATAATGGAAAAAATATTTTAGACTCTATTGAAGCAGTTTCTAAAAAAATCGTTGGTTCCTATGCATTATCAATACTTGTTAATGGAAAATTATATGCTGTTCGTGATCCTGCAGGAATGAAACCATTATGTATTGGTGAGAAAGATGGAAATTTCATTGTAGCTTCTGAAACAGTTGCCCTAGATGTTATTAATGCAAAACTCATTCGTGATGTAAAACCTGGGGAAGTAATATACTTTGAAAATAATGAAATTAATAGTCACATGCTTGAAATTACTAATTCCTGTGATTTAGCTCACTGTATGTTTGAATATGTTTATTTTGCAAGACCTGACAGTAAAATTGATGATATTTTAGTATATGAAACTAGACTTAACATTGGAAAAGAACTCTATAAATTATACCCAATTGATGCTGATTTTGTAATTCCAGTTCCTGATTCTTCAATACCTGCAGCTATTGGATATTCAAGAGAATCTGGAGTTCCTTATGGTGAGGGTTTAATTAAAAATCGTTATGTTGGAAGAACTTTTATCATGCCAACACAAGAAGAAAGAGAACTTGCAGTAAGACTTAAACTAAACCCAATTAAAGATGCTATTAAAGGTAAAAAAATAGTTTTAATAGATGATAGTATTGTTCGTGGAACAACCTCAAAATCTTTAATTGAACTTGTTAAAGAAGCAGAACCTGCTGAAATTCACTTTTTAGTTGGATGTCCTCCTGTAATATCTCCTTGTTATTATGGTGTAGCTATGGCTACTAAAAAAGAATTAATCGCTGCTAATTATTCAACTGAAGAAATAAGACAACAGTTAGATATTGATTCATTAGGTTATATAACCCTAGAATCTCTTGTTAAGGCTATTGGAATGCCTAAAGAAGATTTATGTTTAGGTTGTCTAAATGGTTGTTATCCAACTGATCTTCCAGATAATATAGAAGCAGAAACTTATTATAAACCTTAGATTTATTATGGTAGAACTATTATCCCCAGCAGGAAACTTTATATCATTACGCTCTGTTCTTGAAAATGGGGCTGATGCTACATACATTGGCTTAGATGAATATAATATGAGAGCTAATGCTAACAACTTTTCATTAGATAATCTTAAAGAAGTATCTAAAATAGCTAAAGAGTACTCTGCTAAAACTTATTTATGTACTAACATTATGTTAAATGAAAATGCAGCTATTAAACTTCAAAAACAATTACCAATAATAGCTGAAGCTGATATTGATGGTGTTATACTATCTGATATTGGTTTAATAGAAGATGCTGTTAACAATGGTCTTGAAGCACATATTAGTGTTCAAGAAAATACATCTAATTCTTTTACTCTTAAAACACTTAAAAAATTAGGTGCTAAAAGAGCAATTCTTTCAAGAGAACTTTCTTTAGAACAAATAAGAAAAATAACTGAAAACTCACCAATTGAAACAGAAGTTTTTATTCATGGTGCAATGTGTATGGCAATTTCTGGAAGATGCTTTTTAAGTAATGCATTATATGGTAGAAGTGCAAATTGTGGTGATTGTTTACAACCATGCCGTAAAAATTGGACATTAAGTTTTGATGAAAATATTGAAGATAATGTATCAAATACAACAGAAATCGATGATGAATCATTAATAATATCTAAATCATTTGATAATACTTATAGAACTAATTTCTTCTCTCCAAAAGATATGTGTATGATAGAACATATTCCAGAACTTATTGACATTGGAATTGCTAGTTTTAAAATAGAAGGACGAGGTAGAAGTCCTGATTATGCTGCTAAAGTTACAGGAATTTATAGGCAAGCTATTGATTCTTATTTAGAAAATCCTAAAAACTATGAAGTAAACCCAAAATGGATAGAAGGACTATCAGAAGTATTTAATAGAGGTTTTGATACAGGATTTTACTTTAAAACTCCTTATGAAAAAAGTGAGGATAATCAATCTAAATATATTAAAAAAGATATTGGTCGTGTTGTTAATTACTACAATAAAGTTAAAGTAGCTGAATTTAAAATTCATGATGATTTAAGTATAGGGGACAAAATATTAATTCAAGGAACTACAACAGGTTCCCGTGAACATATTGTTGATTCAATGGAAATTGATGGTGAAAGTATTGATAAAGCTTTTAAAGGATGTAATGTTGCTGTAGCACTACCTTTTAAAGCTCGTGAAAATGATTTCTTATATAAATTAATAGAAAGGGATGCTAATGATTAAAAAAATAGCTATTTATGGAAAAGGTGGAATTGGAAAAAGCACAACTGTAGCTAATTTATCAGCTGTTTATGCAGATGAAGGTCTTGATTGTTTAGTTATAGGTTGTGATCCAAAAGCAGATACAACAAGAACACTTTTTGGTAGTAGAATTCCAACTGTTGTAAACACTTTAAAAGATAATAGAAACCCCTCCACTGACGATATTGTTCATTTAGGATATAAAAACATTAAATGTGTTGAAAGTGGAGGTCCAGAACCTGGTGTAGGTTGTGCTGGTCGTGGTGTAATTGTAGCTATGAAAAAACTGGAGAATCTTGAAGTTCTTAATGATGATTTAGATATTGTAATTTATGATGTTCTTGGGGATGTTGTTTGTGGTGGTTTTTCAGTTCCACTTCGTGAAAAATATGCTGATGAAGTAATTATTGTAACCTCTGGAGAGTACATGTCATTGTATGCAGCTAACAATATTGTTAAAGGTGTTAAAAAACTTAAAGGAAAATTAGCTGGTATTGTTTGTAATTGTAGAAATGTTGATAATGAATTACAAATAGTTGAAGAATTTGCTAAAAAAATTAACTCTGATATACGAGGAGTTATTAATAGAAGTAATTTAATTCAAGAAAGTGAATTAGATGCAAAAACTGTTGTAGAAAAATACCCTGATTCTGATGAAGCTACTGAATACAGAAAGCTTGCTTCAAATATATTAAATAATAATAGCTATTCAGTTCCAGAACCAATGGATGATGATGAATTTGAAGAATTTTTTAAATCATTCTTATAGAATTTAAATTATCATTTAAAATACAATAAATTTAAAGTTATTGAAAATATATAGTATTATAAGAAGCTATTACAAGGTAAAAATATGATATGGGATAAGCAAAAAGAATGTATGCCAAGAGAAGAACTTGAAGAATTACAATTAAAAAAACTTCAAGAAACTGTAAAAAGAGCTTTTAAAAAAATTCCTTATTATAATAAAAAATATACTGAAGTTGAAGTTTTTCCAGAGGATATTGAAACTCTAAAAGACATTGAAAAACTCCCATTTATTACAAAAGACGATTTACGTGAAAGCTATCCATTTGGATTATTTGCAGTAGACAAAAAAAAGATAAAAGAATTACACTCATCATCAGGAACAACAGGAAAACCAGTAGTATCAGGATACACTGAAAAAGACCTTGATATTTGGTCAGAAACTATTGCAAGAGGCCTAACAATGATGGGTCTTGGAGAAGATGATGTTATTCAAAATACTCATGGATACGGGATGTTTACAGGTGGATTTGGAGTTCACTATGGATCACACAAAATTGGAGCAACAATTATTCCAATTTCAACAGGTCAAACAAAAAGACAAATAGAAATAATGAGAGACTTTGGAACTACAGGACTTATCTTTACACCATCATATGGAATTTATCTTGGAGAAACAGCTATTGAAGATGGACTTGATCCAAAAGAATTTGGAATAAAAGCTATAGGTTTTGGAGCTGAAATGTGGACAGAAGAAATGAGAGAGCAAATCGAAAAAATCTTCGGAGCAAAAGCTTATAATATTTATGGATTAACAGAACTTATGGGTCCAGGTGTTGGAATTGAATGTTGTGCTCAACAAGGATTACATATCCCAGAAGACATATACTATCCAGAAATAATTGACCCAAATACCTTAGAAAACATAGGGCCTAATATGGAAGGGGAGCTTGTCCTAACTAATCTTGAACGTGAAGGAATGCCTGTAATAAGATTTAGAACAAAAGATATAACCTCTCTAACATATGAACCTTGTAAATGTGGAAGAACATTTGCAAGAATGGGTAGAATTACAGGAAGATCAGATGATATGATTAAAGTTAAAGGTGTAGCTATTTTCCCATCTCAAATTGAAAAAGCAATACTTAAAGTTAGTCAGGTTAAGCCTCACTATATGATTATTGTAACAAGACCTGATGTTTTAGATCAAATTGAAGTAAAAGTAGAAGCATCAGAAGACCTTTTCTTTGATGGTGTTAAAGAAATGGTTAATATTAGACAAAAAATAGGAAAGTCAATTGAAAATGAAACAGGAATAAGAGTTAAAGTAACCCTTGTAGAACCAAGAAGTTTACCTAGATTTGAAGGAAAAGCAAAAAGAGTTATAGATGAAAGGAATTTACATTAGGTGGTATTTATGAAAGTTGAACAATTATCAATATTTTTACAAAATAAAGAAGGAAGTCTCCATGATGTTTTAGAAATATTAAAAAAAGGAAACCTTAATTTAAAAGCACTTTCACTTGCTGATGCATCTGATTTTGGAATTTTAAGAATTGTGGTTGATAATCCTGATAAAGGTATTAAATTACTTAAAGACAATGGTTTTCTTGTAAAACCAACTGATATTATAGCTATTGAAATGGATGATACTCCAGGTGCATTAGCTAATATTTTAGGAATTATTAAAAAGGATAAAATTAATCTAGAGTATTTATATGCTTTTTCTCATCAAAAAACTGATAAAGCTATTTTAGTACTCCATACAGATAATCTAGATGACTTAATCTCATGTTTAGAAAAGGAAAATATTGTTATAGTGCAATCTGAAAAGATTTTTGATTTATAAATTTTTCATCTGATTATGAAAATAAGAAATGGCAAAATGTAAATGAGTANNNNAATAATAAATTAAAAAGATTATTATTAAAACAATAATTCCTCTAATTTTTATTAATTTAAATAACCTGATTTTTCCATTAGTTTTTTCAAAGTTTTTATAGCTTTTTTATCATTCCAATTACCTTCAGATATTACCATATACATTTCAGCTTCGCTTTCATCTCCAGGGGAATAAAATGGTGGCACTTCATATATTTCTTTTTTAGAAATGATATAGTCAACAATATAAGGGTTTGTATTGTAAGCTGCTTCGAATAATTCTTGTATAAAATCATCATCATCTAAATCCTGTTTAATAGCTATTAATAATAGTGAATAATACCATATTGCACTTTCTTCATATCTAAACTCATTAATTAACTCTAAAGCATCACCATATTTATTTAAATTTATTAAATAATTAACTAAAGGATATCTAATTCCCTGATTATCATCGGGATTTAAATCTAACATATATTTAAAAGTTTCAACTGCTTTTTCTTTTTTACCAGCATCCCATAGTCTAGTAGCATATTCATCAAGAGTTCTCATAAAAGGCCTAGTTTCAGCTAAACCCCAAAAAAAGCCTTTATTTTCTTCAAAGTATTCTTTGCCTTTTATTTTTTTATATTCATTAATTATATGTTCATAGTCGTCTAATGTTGCAGTTATACTATTTAAACCTAAATGTTTAAATTCATCTAGATCCATCAAGGTATCAGTACTAAAAAAGCTATTGGATGATTCAGTTATAATATCTGATATTAGTTGTAGTGTCTGAGTATTTTCAAACATATCTTCTCCTTTAAAAATGAATCCATTAGGGTCTTTCCCAAAACCAGAAAATGAATCTCTACATTTTTCAGTTGAAAACTCTTCATCACCATGATACATATTAAACATATCTCTAATAACCTTTGCTTTTTGTGATACAGTGGACTTCTTTGTATTGAAATAATTACAAATATCATCAGCTGTTTTATGAGGTTCAAAGGATTTATCAAAAAGGAAGTTGATTTGACCTAAAGCATATATTATTGCACTTGCCCAAATTTCAAGTTTACCTCTTTTAAATGGAACTTCGTGTTTTCGACCCATTTTTTCAACTAATGCGATAGCAAGATTTTTATATTCTTCATTTAATTCATCATCACAATATTCACTAACCATCTTAATAATCTCTTTTTCTCTTTCTTTTATTTTTTCCTTACTCATTATTTTTACTCCTATCTAAACCTACTTATTTAATATTGAATTTACTTTTATTAATAATATTTTTTTTCCTAATTTTTATAAATATCATGTAAATCCTATTAATAGTCCGATACGGTAAACAATAAATGATATTATATAAGCTGTTATTGTGGTGATTAATACCATAGTTATTGGCCATTTCCATGTATTTGTTTCTTGTTTTATTGCTCCTAATGTTGCAAAACATGGAACATATAATAATACAAATATCATAAACACAAATGCTGTTAAGGGAGTAAATATTGTCTGGATTGCATTTTCAATTCCTATTCCTTCTGTACCTACTCCAAATATGGATCCTAATGTTCCTATTACAACTTCTTTAGCTACTACACCAAATAATAATGATACTGATGCTTGCCATTCTCCAAATCCTAGTGGTGAAAATATAGGAGATATTATTGTACCAATTTGACCCATCACACTTTCTTGAGCTCCATATGTAACACCAATTGGGATACTAGCTAGAATCCATATTATGATTGCAGCTAGTAAAATTATTGTCCCTGCTTTTTTTATAAATCCTTTAGTTTTCTCCCAAGTATGTATTAAAACGCCTTTTAAGGAAGGAATTTTATATGTTGGAAGTTCCATAACAAATGGTGTTGACATTCCTTTAAACATTGTTCTTTTTAAGATAAATGCGACAAGTATAGCTATTCCAATTCCTATTAAATATATTGCGAATAATATTTGTCCTTGGTATGCTGAGAAAAATGCTGAAATAAATAGGGTGTATACTGGTAGCCTTGCTGTACATGACATAAATGGTAGTATCATCATTGTTAGAAGACGATCTGATTCATTTTCCATTGTTCTTGTTGCTAGAATTCCCGGTACTCCACATCCAAATCCTAAGATCATTGGTATGAATGCTTTTCCATGAAGACCTACTAGTTTATGCATTAATTTATCCATTACAAATGCTGCACGTGCTAGATATCCACTATCTTCTAGAATACTTATTATTAGAAACATTAAGATTATCTGTGGTAAAAATGTAAGTACGCTTCCTACACCGTTTATTATTCCATTTGCTATTAGTGAGCTTATAAATGTTTCTCCAAAGGTTTGTAGAACTAATTCTTTTAGAATGTCAAATCCTTGTTCTAGAAGTTCTTGAAATGGAGCCCCTACTACAAATACTATCTGAAACATTATGTATAATATAGCTAAGAATATTGGTATTCCTAGTATTCGGTTTG
>JABUVA010000024.1:14788-16391 GCA_021442885.1 Methanobrevibacter sp.
TCAAGATTTAAATAATTCTGATATTAATTCAATAATTATTGAAAATAAAGAATTTGATTTAACTAATGTTTACTACAACACAGTTATTGGAGCTTCAAATGAAGGGACAATAAACATTAATATTAAAGATTCTTATGTTGATGTAAACAGAACATGGGTTGAAGAAGGAATAGCTACAGATAAAGCTCAAGTTACAATTTATGATAATTCCAACATTAAGGTATTCGAAGGAAAAACTAATATTAATGGTTTATTAACCGTTAAATTAGTTCCAGGAAGTTATAATGTTAACATAGGTTTAGATGATTATGAACCATATTTACAAAATGTTCAACTTACAAATAAAGCAAACATTGAATATGTTTTCCATCCAGATATACTGTTCTTTGTTGACTATAACTCACATTTAGAAAAAATAAATACTTTAATGAATACATCTAAACGAGTCTGTTATATATCAACAACAAACTTTGATAAAACAAAGGAATGGATGTTTGAATATGCTAATTTCATACAATTAGATATGTATATTGATGGTCCAACTTACTCATTTAGTACAGATGTAATGAAAGATTCACCAGCATATAAAAACTATAAAATAGCTTATACTTTTGGTGTATATTCAGAGGATTTACTTAAAACAATTGATCTCCATTTTGTTGGAGGAAGTTCTACTAATAATAATGTAAATTCAATTGAAAATACTTATATTGGATCTTATTTCCAAGCAGAGGACACTCCTGTTGCAAAAGTTTTAGAGAAAAATATGGAAAATCTTGTTGATTATATTAAATATTTAATTAATCCATCAAAATATTCTAATCCAACTCTAGATCCAACAAGAACTCCAATGCTTGCATCTTCAATGGGTATTTACCATCCAGACTACGGAACATTATCTGTAACACCATCACAGTCAGAAATTAACAATTGGATTTTATCAAATCCAGGTTACAACCATGATGGAATTGGAAGTCTAAATTGGATGAGTGATAATTATGCTCAATGGCAAAAAGTCAATGCAAATCCATCAAAGTTCATTGAAACTTTTGAAAACTGGTATAAACAACATAAAACATTTGACAATTCATTCATTGTAATAGCTAGTTATTATGCTGGTGGAGATCTCATAGATTCATTAATTAGAAGATATGAAGCAGAAGGCAGACCATCTTTTAATATTTATCAATCAGCAACTTCACCTTCTATGTCATCATTATTATTAGATATTTCTAAAGCTTCAACAATTGGTATTTCATCTGTAAACTCTCTATATTCATGGTCTCTTGACTATGCTAATATGGCTAATAACTCTGCAGTTGATGATTTATCTGAACTTGATTTAACAATCCTTAAAGCTGTTTATGATATTTCACAATCAGGTTATGATAGTGAGTTAGGCCCTCAAATGGAATGGACTTATGCAGTTACTATTCCTAGTTTTGAAGGTGTATTTGGAGCTATTGTTACATCATATGTTGATGATATGGGTAAAGTTCATGTAATTGAATCTGGTGTTGAAAAATTAGTTAAAATGACTATTGGATGGGCAAATCTTAAAGATAAAGAAAATACTGATAAAAAAATCACAATAGTATTATAC
>JABUVA010000025.1:0-7736 GCA_021442885.1 Methanobrevibacter sp.
CTTATTAATGTAATTGGATTTGGTGTTTCAGCTCTTATAGCATTAGCTATTGATACGCCTTTTGCTCTTATTGTTGCTGCAGCTTTCTTCATTTGCTCCACTATTAGTGCAAATGCTATTGCATATTGCCTAAATAGATTAGATAATGAGGTAATATTGGACTAGTAGGTGATTAAAATGGAAGAGTTTGTTATAACAATTATTGCAATGGCTTTAATGTTAATAGGAACTGTTGGAATCATTTTATTAAAAAGACCATTTGATAAGGTTATTATGTTTTCAATATTAGATGCTGGATTCATTTTAGTTGCTGTATTATTCAGATATTTAGATGTTGCTTTATTTATTGCAATTGCAGATCCTATTGCAACAATCGTATATTTAGTGTCTATTGTTAAAATTAAAGAAATAAGAACTAAAAAAGTTGAAGCTGGTGAGATACATGATTGATGTTCAATTATTCTTTTATTTTGGTATCTTTTTAACTATTATAGGAAGTTTAGCTACAGCTTGGGGTCCTGGTGTTAATGATCCTGTTGTTAGGGTTTTCAATGCAGAAGTTGCTTCAATTGGTGTTTCTATAATATTGTTATCTTATAATCATGTTTTAGCTTTGTTAACTCTTGTTGCTGCCAGCATAATTATGTCTTTAATCTTATTTAGAGCTATTATCCGTCTTGAAGAAATGGGGGCTGATGTATGAGAATTTCAAGATTATGGAATAAGCTTGCTAAACCTAAAAATATTCCAAGGCTCTTTGCTTTTGCTTTAGGAATACTTTTAATTGTTGGGTTTGTTGTTCCTTTTGCTTTAAATATTGATCAAATTTATATAAGGCCAGCGCCTCAAGTTCAAATTGATGATGGGATGTCTGTAGCACCATATGCTAGAGGCGGAGATATTTTAAAAGGTCCTGGTATTACTTTGGCTCAATTTCCGGAAAATTCACCGGATTTAGGTTGGATTAATTCATATTTGACTCCTTTAGCGGTTTGGGTTTCATCTGTAACGCCATATTTCGGAACCTCTATTTGTGCTTCTCCTGGTGGTATAATTGATGAAATTTTATATTATACTAGAGGTTTTGATACAATATTAGAATCTACTATTTTGATGATGGCATTTATGATTGCATCTTGGTTAGCTGTAAATTATACGGCCAATAGAAAAAATCAGAAGGATGAAATAAAAAAAGATGTTAAAAAAGCCATTAGGGATTCTAACAAAGTAGCTAGTGAAGTTAGAATTAATGATATTAAAGCCCGTAATAAGCAGAATAGGAGGGAGAAATAGATGATTCTCGTACCGACTCATGTACCAGAAGCCTTTGTTTCAATGTACCTTCCTTCAATTTATGCTGCATTAATTGTAGGGTTTATTGCTACTATGGCAATAGCTTCAAAAAGAAGAGAAATTCATATTTTGATTCTTACAGATGTTGTAGGTTTTGCAATGATTATGGTTGTAGCTGCTGTTGGAACTGATCTTGCAGAGGCTTTAATTTTACCGGGTTTGGTTGTTGAGCTTGCAGAAATTATGGCGATTTCTGAGATTTTACTTTCAAGGGAAATGCATAAAATCGAAGCTAATCCTCATAAAAAGCTTAAAAAATCAGATTCATTATTACCAATGCCATTTGATTTTGATTTGGAAATAATGCATACTTCACCTAATTTTATAGCTTTACTTTTAATTGCTTATGGTATATTCTTAACTGGATTTACAGGTGGGGCTGTTGCTGGTGCTGGTTTGATAATTTATATATTGTCTAGAAAAGCTAGAGGTCTTCCAGCTATTACTATTGCTGGGCTTGGTGGAGTTTCTGGAATTTCATGGTGTTTATGGATTATTGGATTTGCATTATTATTCTTAGTTCCAGGTTATTGGTTGATTGGTTTGTTACTTGCAGCTTGTGGATTGTTATTAAAAGTTGCTTCAAAGATTGGTTTAATTGGAGCAATTATGAAAGAGGATATTGATAGAGAATAATTGAGGAGTGTTTAATATGGATTTTGCAACGCTTGGAGGAAATTTATTTGGAACAATTCCATTTGGTGATATTGTATTGTATTTAACACCTTTCAATTTGTTTTTATTTGCAATATTGTTGGTATTTACAATCATAATTGCTATTAGTAATACTGAAACTCAAGTAGAAGCTACTTTTGGTTCTTTAAAGAATACTAATGTTACTGTAGGCAAAAAAGAATTTAAACAAAGAAGAATTTTATCTATTATTTGTGGAATTGCATCTGCAGGTGCAATGATTACTGGAGATTTATTTAACTTTACTTTATTCATGGCGTTAGTTGGTATATTGAATATTGGTATTGTATCTTCAGTAAAACAAGTTAGTGTTCTTGATTCCGCTTTTAATTATGGTTTAATAGCTATGATGTGTAGTTTACCATTGTTTGGTGGGGCTGCAATTATCTTAGCAGCTACTGGAACTTTAAGTTTATCTATTTTATCAAGTATGCCTGCATCACCTATGGTAATATTTGGTGCTGTTTTAATATTACTAGGTGTTTTAGGTGAAAGTGGTGTAGCACCATTCTTTGCTTCAAAAGCAGAAATGTTTAGGACTGCAGGATCACCATTTTTAGTAATTATTCACTTAAGTTCATTGTTTATTATTATAAGAGCAGTTGAAATTTTATTATTGGTTTTGTTATGAGGTAGTAGTATGAGTAATCTAAAAACAATATTTGGTATATTATTAATATTATCTACAATAGCTATTTTATATGCTCTAATATTTACCATACCTGTTTGGTTAGTTTATTTAATAGCTATTATTTGTATTCCATTATGGATTTTATCGTTAGGATTTGTTACTATGGCAAAACCAAGAAAAGGAGACGAAGAGGAAAGGGTCAAAGAACCGTTTACAGGATATTAGTGATATTATGTTGTTAATGGCAGAAATTTTAATTGATGTAATCGTGGCATTTCTTGGAGGAAGTCTTTTATTAGGATTACATAGGAAAATAATGGCTCGTGTTCAAAGAAGGCCTGGCCCTCCAATTATACAGAATTTATTACATTCTTTGAAGTTTTTCTTTAAAGAAACAGCTTTCCCAAAAACAGCTTCGATGCCATTTTATGTTGGAATTATATTTATATTAGCTGTTGTATGGATTATTGGGGTTATTGCAGGACCTGTAACTGAAAATTCTCTTTTAATCTTATTTGGTGTTTATGCAGTTTATAAAATTGTAGAGCATAATGCAGGTTCTAGTTCTGGTTCTCCATATGGTAAAATGAGTTGTGTAAGGGCAGTTTTATCAGCAGCTACTGAACTTCCTTTATTTGCTGCTATTGTTCTTGTTTATGCAAAAACAGGTACAATGAATATTGCACAAATTATTAGCTATCAGGGAGTTCACGGACCATTAGTAGCTTCAGTTCCACTTGCAGCTTTAATGTTCTTTGTATTAATATTAGCTAAATCACCTTATTCTCCTTTTGCAATTACTAAAGGTAAGGATTTGGTTACTGGTTATGAAACAGAGCATTTTGGTGTGTTAAGAGGATTTTTAATGTTTTCTGAATCTGTAGCTTGGTTTGTTTTATGTTGGTTATTCTTAACTGTATTCTTTGGACCAATCTCTGTATTGTGGTTAGTTGTTGGATTAATTGTGATTGCTGTTATAACTGGATTTATTAATGCAACTACTCCAATGTTAAGTCCTAATCACTCTGTTATGACTCTAATTACAATTTGTTGTATATGTTTTGTTGGAACTATTTTAATGATTATAATATAAGGTTATGGTAAAAATGTTTAAAGATGATGCAATTGTTTATTTAAGTTCATTAGTGGCTTTGGGTATTATATTTATTGGAGCTACTGTTTCCTATTTCCAATCGGCTATTGCAGTTCCAATTATAATTATTGGCATATTTTTATTTGCTTTAATCCTTATTGTAAATAGGGGTCGTGTGTATCAGCATATCGAAATTTTAGAGAAGGTATTTTTCTTTATTGCAATAATTGTTATTTGCATATTGTTCATAATGCATTTTAAACCAGTTTAAAGGAGATAGTTCAATGATAGAATATTTAATTTATTTATTAACATTTGTTATAGGTTCAATTGCTGGACTATTATGGAGTTATAAAATTCATTCAGAACCTTATGTTATTGAAAATATTGATATTAAGTCTCTTATAATAGCTATTGTTGGATGGGTTATTACTATTAATAATTTCGGATCTTGGATTCTTATAGCTATTGGGCTTTTCTTAATAGGTTTCGTATTTAATGAAAGGCCAGGATATGGTAGGAAAGAAACTGTTATTGGAATTGTGGTTTCAGTAGTAATTTATTTAGTATTTAGATTTATCAGTGGTGTGATTGTATGAATGATGATGAGCGTTTAACTGTAATGAAACAAAGAATTGTTCGAAGTTTTAGATGGCATGATGATATCATTGTTCCAATGGCTGATGAATTTGGAATAAGTGTTGAAGAAATGGAAGATCTTTTCATGAATGCTTTAGATATGTCTTCTCTTGAATCATTACATTCAACATTTGATTCTGCAAAGTTCAATTGTCTTAGAAAACAGTTATATATTGATTTAAGACTTTGTTGGTTTGCTGGAGGTATGGAATTAATTACTTATGAAGAGGCTGAAGATATTCAAAATAGACTAGCGTCTGAAGTATATATGCATAATAAACCATATGATGAAGCTTTAGAAGAAGGTAGAAAAGAGATTTTAGAAATTTTAAAAAATACTAGTGTTAAAGAGGAGTGAATACAATGTTAAATACTTTAAAGGATATTGTAAGGAAAAGCTCAATTCATGTTTGTATTGTTAATTGTGGAGGATGTAATGGTTGTGATGTAGAACTTGTTGCATTATTATCTCCTAGATATGATTTGGAGCAATATGGTATTTATGTACACAACAATCCTCGTGAAGCGGATGTTCTTTTACTAACAGGGGCAGTTACAGAACAATGGGTAACTGACCTTAAAAAGATTTATGATAAGACACCTGAACCAAAAATTGTTGTGTCTGTAGGTAATTGTCCAGTATCTGGATGTATATTTAATCAGGAAGGTGGAAAAGTTTATGCTCCTGCTTCTAATTTTATACCAGTAGATGCTTCAATTCCAGGTTGTCCACCACGTCCAACTGAAATTTTAGAGGCGATTCTAGCTGTTGGACCAGATGCTATAGCTCAACGTGGGAGGGAAGATAAATGATATTACCAATTGGACCAATTCATCCAGGTTTAAAAGAACCCTTAAGACTTAAACTTCAAACAGAAGGTGAGAGGGTCGTTAAAGCTGAAATTGAATATGGTTATGTTCACAGAGGAATAGAGAAGATAATGGAAGGTAAAACTTGGCAAAAAGCTATTTACTTATCTGAAAGAGTATGTGGTATTTGTTCATATGACCATACTCAAACTTTCGCAGAGACAATAGAAAAGATTTCAGGAGTAGAAGCTCCATTAAGAGCTCAATTTTTAAGAGTAATTACCAATGAGCTTGATAGGATTCAAAGTCATTTACTTGCAAATTCAACATTCTTCAAATGTTTAGATCATGAAACATTATTTATGCAAGTTTTAGACATGAGAGAATATATTATGGACTCCATTGAATTATTAACAGGTAACAGAGTTAATATGGGTTGGAATGTTGTTGGTGGAGTTAAAATGGATGCTGATGAAAGATTATTTAAACCAATTCTTGATAATCTTAAAATTGTTGAAGAACAACTCCCATTTACTCGAGAATTATATGCTGAAGGTCCTGTTGTAGGATTAAGGTCAAAAGGTGTTGGTTTAATGAGTAAAAAAGAAGCTATTAAAGGAAGGGCTGTAGGACCTATTGGAAGAGGTTCTGGAATCAAATATGATTTTAGGCAAGAACAACCAACATATGTTGATCATTTAGACTTTAAACCAATATGGAGAAAAGAGGGAGATAATTACGCAAGAAATTTAAATAGATTTGATGAAATTCCTGAATCTATTAGTTTAATTAGACAAGCTATTGATAATATGCCGAAAGGAGATTATAGAATTCCTGTAGATATTAAAACAGGATTTGACACTCATAAAAATGAAGCTCCTCGTGGTGAAGTTACATATATGATTGAAACTAATGGTAATTTAATTAAACATATTTCTATTAGAACTCCTAGTATCTCTAATATTGATGCATGTGCTAGATATATGCTTGATGGTGTAGCTACTGTTGCTGATGCAGTTGCAACTTATGCTTCAAGTGATCCATGTATTGCATGTACTGAAAGAGTAGCTATTGTTGACGAGCATGGTGAAAGTGTTAAAAAAGACTTTTATGAGGTAATTTAAATGTCTTCATTTATGGGATACATTTATGATTTTGCAAGAAAAACATGGGTTAATAAGTTTTCTAATGCTCATACTCATCAAAGAGTTGTTAATAAACCTAAAAGATTTAGAGAATTCCCAACAGTTAATAAAAAGTATTGTATAGCTTGTGGTGCATGTACTGCTTCATGTCCATCCCCTCATGCAATTTTACTTGTAAGAGATAAGGATGATGATGAAGGAGAAGGATGGACATACCCTGTTATTAATGAAGGTGCTTGTATTCGTTGCGGTTTTTGTGCTGAAGTTTGTCCAACTGATCCTAAAACTTTAGAATGTGGTGAAAATCATTTATATGAACCTGAATTCAATATTATTCCTTCTAAAAGGCAGTATATTGTTGATGACTATTTATGTATTAGATGTAAAAAATGTATGAGGACTTGTCCTGTAGGGGCAATATCTGTTGTTGATGATAAGATGGTTGTAGATCCATTAAAATGTATTCATTGTAACGAATGTGTTGATGTTTGTCCTGTTGAAGGAGCAATGAAGGCAGTCATTGTGGATAACTTACAAGATCAAAAAGACTTGATTGTTCTTGTTGTTAACTTTTTAGAAAAATTCATTGAAAATAAAACAGATGACTTAAGAAGTCTTAAAAAAGATGGTTTATTACAATATGAAGTTCCTATAACTGAGATATGGGATGATGCTTTAAAGATAATTCCAGATGGCGAAATAGCTATGGAGATTATTAGAAAATCTATTAACAGGATGAAAATTAGGATTATAGACTGGGATAGTGATAAATGTAAGAAATGCCAATTATGTGTTCCTGAATGTCCTACAGGTTGTATTAAATTTGATGAAGAAAATGATACAATTGTTAGGGATGTTGAGAAATGTTTAAGATGTAGTATTTGTTATCAAACATGTCCATTTTCAGTTATTAAATATTTCTTAGCTAAATTTGCCTTTGAAGAAAATGAAGATGGTGATGAAGTAATCCATATTAGTGTTAGAAACTCTAACATATGTAATGACATTGTGGTGGACTGATTATTATGATTGATAGTTATACAAAAACTCCAAGGCCAATAAGGGATGTTGATATTGAATATTCAATTGATCAAAGTAAATGTGATATTTGTGAGGAAAAACCATGTCTAGCATCTTGTCCTATTGAGGCAATTTATATTGATTCTATTGATGGTAAAACTAAAATTAACAGTACTTGTTTTGGATGTGTTTTATGTCGTAATGCTTGTCCTTATGATGCAATTACTATTAATAAGGTCATGGCTCCTCCAATTCAAGAAAATGTTCCAAATATTAATTCTAAGTTATGTAAAGCTTGTGGTGCTTGTGTACAAGCCTGTAAAACTGGAGCTATAAATATTAATGCTATTGG
>JABUVA010000025.1:7746-13490 GCA_021442885.1 Methanobrevibacter sp.
GCTCATAGTGAAATAGACCCTGATAAATGTATTCGTTGCGGATATTGTTTTAGAGTATGTCCTACTGATGCTATTAAGTATGGAGAGTTAATTCCAAAAACTGTAAAAGGTGGTAAAGCTATTGTTATTAGGGATAACAATTGTATTGGTTGTATGACTTGTACAAGAGTTTGTCCATCAATGGGTGCTATTGAGGTTAGTAAAACAAGTAGATTACCTTATATTAATCCATCATATTGTGCAAGATGTGAGGAGTGTATGCATTCATGTCCATCAGGTGCAATTAAATATTCATCACGTAAAAGAGCATTTTCAACATATACAGATATTAAATACTTTGATATTGTATCTGAGATTGTTAATAAAGATATGAAAAAGCTTACTATGAATATTATTGGGTTTAATGAGGTTTTATTAAACATTGCTAAAAATCTAATTCTTAAATTTGATGATGAACCTGCTGAGGAATATCGTGAAATAGAAGTTGGTAATAGTTTCATGGAAAAAGAATTAGGTTTAGTTCTAGATAAAAGTATTACAGTTGATAAAGTTGGAAATGTTTTAGATACTAAATTAATTGATAGAAATATTAAAGTTCTTGATTCTAATTGTATTGGTTGTGGGGAATGTTTAAATGTTTGTCCTGTTAATGCTATTAGGTTAAATCCTCCAAATCCTATTGAAATTCAGAATAATTGTGTTTTCTGTGGATTATGTGCAGATATGTGTAAATTCTCATCTATTAAAGTCTATGATGATTATTACTTTAGAAGAGATGATAAATTATTCTTTGCACGTCTTTATGTTGATGGTGAGAGAAAGGGTAATTTCTCCTTATTTAATAAAGATTGTCAAGTCTGTACAATTTGTGTTAAAAATTGTCCTACAGAAGCACTTTCTTGTGAAAATGATGAAATTCTATTTGAAGAAGATAAATGTATTTACTGTAGGGAATGTGAACAAATCTGTCCTGTTGATGCTATTGCAATTAAATTTGATAATGATATAGAGGAATAAATTCTTTTAGAGGTTGTTTTAAGTGAAAAACAAATCATATATTACTGATTGTGAAGGGCCATTAACCTTAAATGATAATGCATATGAGCTTGCAGATTATTTCATTAAAGATGGTGGTGAGCTATTTAAAATTCTTAGTTTATATGATGATTATCTAGTTGATGTTGTTAAAAAGGAGAATTATAAAGCAGGCAATACTTTAAAGTTAATTCTTCCATTTTTCTTTAATGTTGGTCTTACAAATGAGGATATGGTTAATTTTTCTAGAAATAATATTTTTATTTTAGAGAACTCAAAAGAACTACTTAATTATATTAAAGAAAACATGAATCATTACATAGTTAGTACTAGCTATGGTCAATATATTGAAGCACTTTGCAATTATATGGAATTTCCATTTGAAAATACATTTTATACTAAAGTCGATGTAGATGTATTAATTAAAGATGATGAAAAACAACAAATTCAAAAGTTTAAAAAACAAATTCTAGAAAACCCTGAAAATTACAAACTATTTGATGAAATATTCTTTAAAGAAATTCCTAAAATGAGCTTTTATGATTCAATTAAGGATATAGAAGTTATTGGTGGAGAAGGTAAAAAAATAGCTATTGAAAAAATAATAGCAAATAACAACATTAACAAAAATCAAATACTCTACATTGGAGATAGTATTACTGATGTAGAACCATTAGAATTTGTTAAAAATAATAATGGAATTAGTATATCATTTAATGGAAATAAATATTCTATTAAAGCTGCTGAAATAGCTATTGTATCAAAATCTGCAATTGCAAGCTTGTTAATAGCTGACCTATACAATCAAAATAATAAACAGGTTGTTTTAGACTTTATAAAAGATTATAACTCTTCAGATAATATTAAAGAACTATTAGATAATTATAAAATAACTGGTTATACAAAGGATAACTTTTTAAACACCTTTAACAAGGACAATTATCCACTAATTAAAATCATAGACGAAGATAATTTTGATAATATTGTTAATATAAGTAGTAAAATGCGAAATAATATTCGTGGTCAAAACATAGGAGAATTAGGATAAGTGGAAGGTAATAAAATGGATTATACTAATGTGGAAGATACATTCTTTGAAGCTTTTAATGGGAAATATGTAAGGGCATTAATAACCGCTCCTAATATGAAAATCCTTAAAAAAGCAGCTTATGATTCAACAGCAACTCCAAGTGCAGTAATAGGAAGAGTAGAAGGTGGAGTTGAAGGATTTTTAGAGAAAAATCAAACACCAGATGGAAGATATGGTGCAATTGTACAATATTGGCTTGATGGAGATAATGTTAATAAATTTGCATTTGAATTATCCTACAGATTAAGACAAGACATCCTAGTAAAACCATTTACACGTGTATTTGATTATCCAGATAAAGACTCAAATGAAGCTATTGGAATGATGGACATAGTAGGACACTGTGGAGATGGATATGAATGGATTGTTGAGGAATATGATAGAACAATGATTAATGTTCCAATAGCAGTTCCAGATTTTCAAATTGAAGAAAAACTAACATTAAACAATGGAATTATGGGTGCAAACTTTTGGTATTTATGTTCTAGTGAAGAAGCAGTTCTAAAGGCTGGTGAAAAAGCACTTGATGCAATTATGTCAGTTGAAGGAGCTACAACTCCATTTGATGTCTGTTCAGCTGCATCAAAACCAGAAACTAACTATCCAGAAATTGGACCAACAACAAACCATGTTTATTGTCCATCTTTAAAAGAACGTCTTGGATCTGACTCAAAAGTACCTGAAGGAGTTAATTACATTCCAGAAATTGTAATTAATGCAACTGATGAAAATTCAATGAAAGAAGCAGTAAAAGCAGGAATTGAAGCTGTTTTAGAATTTGATGATGTAATTTCAGTTTCAGCAGGTAATTATGATGGTAAACTAGGAGATAAAATTTATAATTTACACGATATGCTAAAATAGGTTTAATAACATGAAAATTCTAGATAATGATATTGAAGTGGATGTAATAGGCTTCGGAGCTTTAAATATGGATAAGCTATACAAAGTTGAAGCTATTGCATGTAAAGATCAAGAAAGTTTTATAAAATCACAAAAAGATACCCCAGGAGGTTCTGCAGCTAACACTATAATAGGTCTTTCTAAATTAAACAGAAAAACATCTATGATTGGTAAAATAGCTGAAGATGAAGACGGTGAAGTTATAGAGATTAATTTAGCTTACAATGGTGTTTATACTAATAACTTAATTTACTCATCTGAAGGTAATACAGGTAAGGCATTATGTTTTGTTGATAAACAAGGAAATAGAGCAATCTATGTTGATGCTGGTGTTAATGATGAAATAAAAATTTCTGAAATAAACCCAAGAAATGTTAATGTTACTAAAATAATCCACTACTCATCATTTGTTGGTGAGAGTTTTAAAACACAAATTGAACTTTTAGATGATTTAAAAGAAGATATTATTTTAAGCTTTGATCCAGGAATGCTTTATGTTGAAAAAGGTTTAGATGAAATTAAACCAATTTTAGATAGAACTAACATTCTTTTAATTAATGAAGCTGAATTAAAAATATTATATAAAAGGTTAGGTGATTTATCAATAAAAGAGATAGCAAAACAGTTAATAGAATCAGGAATAGAAACAGTTGTTGTTAAAAAAGGCAGTAAAGGAGTATTTGCAATGAATTCTAATGAAGAATGTGATGTAAAAGCATTTGAAAGTGAAGTTGTAGATACTACCGGTGCTGGAGATAGCTTTAATGCAGGATTCTTATATGGAATGTTAAATAATTTTAACTTAAAAGAATCATGTATACTAGGAAACTTCACAGCAAGTAAAGCTATTGAAGGTAAGGGAATGGAAAAATTCCCTAAAGAAGAAGATTTAAAAGAATTAATAGACAGTTGGAGATAATATGGACATTTCCTTTAATAAGAAAATGGAAAGTTTAGAATATGATGTTTATTTAAAATCTGTTGATTTAGAAGATAATAATGATGATTTTAAATTTGAAATTGATGATTTTCAATCTGTACAAGAGCTAATAGCTATTGCACCAGATTGTGTTAGATGTAATTTATGTGTTGATGTATGTCCAGTAAATGCTATTGATGAAGCTAATATCTTTAAAATAGCAAAAATTAGACAGGATGAATGTGTTAAATGTGAAATTTGTGTTCAAACATGTCCAATTAGTTGTATTGCAATTATTGAAAACACTGCCGAGTTTAATGCAGAAGAAAATGATGATATGAAATATTTCTTAACAGAGCGTAAAACCCCTCATAGGATTATTAGAATGAACGATATAGCTATTGATTATAATAATTTCAATATTGAGGGTGATGTTCCTAAATTCTGTCCAACTGGAGCTTATACTCTTGAATTTAAAGAATATTTTGAAGATTATAATATTGAAGTTGATATTCCACTTGAAGAAGACACATTATATCCTGTAATTGATAAAAAGTTATGTGTAGGATGTGGAGCATGTGTTATAACTTCAATTGGAGACTTTATTACATTAGATAGATATGTAGGACCAGTAATATTTGTTAAAAATCTTGAAATCAATCAGGATATATGTGTAAACTGCTATTTATGCGAGGAAAATTGTCCTACAGAAGCTATTAAATTAGAAGATGGTGAAGTAGTTTTAGATGATGATAAATGTATTAGGTGTATTGAATGTACAAGCCGATGCCCTGTAGGTGCTTTAATGCTTGTTAATGAAGAGGAGGATGAATAATATGAAAGCTAAACAATTAATGGATGTAAAATTTGCATATATTAATGCAGATGATAAAATAGAAGATGTTTCAAAAGTAATGGAAGAAATTCGTAGATTTACTTGTCCTGTTGTTGATAAGGATATGAAGTTAATCGGTTGGGTTACTTCCTTTGATATTACAAAAGGTCTTAGAGAAGGTTATGATAAGATTTCAGAAGTAATGAGTCCTCCAGATGAGGTTGAAACAATAAAAGAAGATGCACCTGCTAGTTTAGCTGTTGTTATGACTGCTGATAATCATTATGTTGCAGTGCCTGTTTTAAATAATGATAACCAGGTTGTTGGAATTATTAGATCTTGTGATATTGTAAAACTTTTATCTGCACTTTATGATATTAAAGTTGTTAGTATTTATGAAGCTATGCAAAAACAACTTAAAGGTGTTAGCTGGGAAGATTTAATGGATGCTTCAGCTACAGTAGCTTCTAGAACAACAGGTAAAAAAATTACAGCAGAAGAGTATGAAAATAACATTAGAAACTCCACATTTGGTCAAGCTATTTGGGCAACAGGTGGGCTTGAAAGTTTCTTTGTTGGTTTAATTTCTGTTGGGGAATTAGTATTGGCTCGTAGAGTAGGTAGGGCAAGAAAATAAATAATTTTTCTTGCTATTTTTTTTATTATTTTTTTCAAGAAACTTTTTTTATATAATTGTTTAATATTTGCCTAAGCAATAAAAATTAATTGTCTAGGCATTTAAAAGCTTCTTTATAAGTTATATTTAAAAATAACTTGTTTAAACAATTAACTTTATAAATGATAAAATTATAATTATATTAAGTCTTTATTAAAAGACTTTTAAAATTTTTATAAAAATGTGATATTATGAAAAAGATATTTCTTACACTTCTGTTAATGATAGTAGCTATAGGATGTGTTTCTGCACATGATAACAACACAACTGATATAGCTTCAAACGA
>JABUVA010000026.1:0-7533 GCA_021442885.1 Methanobrevibacter sp.
ATATTTTTTTAAGTAGAATATTTTTATTTTTTTTAATAGCTATTTTTTGAATTTCTAAATAAATTTTAATTATTTTTTGAAAAAATTTTCATTTTTTCAATTTTTTTCATTCAATTGGGAGAATATTTAATATAAAGTTTATTAATAGGAATAATTAAATTATTATATATATTTTAATATAATCAAAATTTAAACACAGATTAATAGAAAATAGGTGTGAATATTAATGGATTTAATTGTGACTAAATTCGGAGGTACCTCTGTAGGTAATGGTGAAAGAATTAAATTAGCCGCCCAGTCTGTTGTAAATGAATATATGAAAGGTAATCAGGTTGTGGTGGTTGTATCAGCAGTTAATAAGACAACTGATGATTTAATAGAATTGTCTGATAATGCTATAGGTGATGGTTTAACAGAAAAACGTAAGGCAGAAATACTCGCTATGGGTGAATTAACTAGTGTTAGATTAGTCTCTGCAGCTATTGAATCATTAGGTGTAAAATCTGAGTTTATAGATCCTTATAGTGAACTTTGGCCTATTGTTACTGATACTAATCCTTTAGAAGCAAAAATAGATTTTAAAACCACTAATAAGAAAGCAAAAGGTCTTAAAGAATTATTAAACCAAGGTATAATTCCTGTTATTTGTGGATTTTTAGGAAAAGGCCCTAGTGGTGAGATTACTACTTTGGGAAGAGGTGGAAGTGACATAACAGCATTTTTAATAGGTCAATGTTTGGATGCTGATGAAGTTATTATTGTTACTGATGTAGATGGTGTAATGTCTACTGATCCAAATAAAATCGAAGAAGCTGAATTACTTGAAAAAATTAGTGTTGAAGAAATGACTGAATTAGCTACTCATGGAGCACAGGTTTTACATCCTCATGCATTAAAATATAAAAATCCATTGATAAATTCTAAAATAATTAATTTCGATAAAGGAGATTTAACTCAAAAAGGAACTAAAATTGAAGGGCCTTTTAAAGGGGACTTGATGAGATCAGTAACATTATATGATGAACCTATATCTGTAATAGCTATTGTTGGAGATGCAATGCTTAAAAAAGTTGGTTTAATAGCTGAGGTAACAAGGGTTTTATCCGATGAAGGAATTAATATATTTGGTATTTCTGCAGGTCAGAATTCAATGACAGTTTTCATTAGTAAAAATGATTCAGATAAAGCTTATCATTTATTACATGATTTAGTAATTGATAATGACACTTTAAGCTCTTTATCACTAGGTGAGGATACAGCTATGATTACATTAGTAAGTCCTGACTTTATTGAAACTCCAGGTGTCATTTCAAATATTACTGAACCATTAAGGAAAAATAATATAAATATTGTTGAAATATCTTCCTCACAAACAGCTATTGTTGTTTTTGTTGAATGGAATGATGGTAAAAAAGCACTTGAATTAGTTAAAGAGGTTTTAAAATGAATTTTGAAGGAACATATGTTGCAATGGTAACACCTTTTACCGAAGATAAGAAAATTGATGAAGAGGGTTTTAGAAGTAATATTAATTACTTAATTGATAATGGTGTAAATGGTTTGCTCGGTGCTGCAACTACTGGTGAATCAGCTACACTAACTCATGATGAACATAAGAGGATAATTGAAATCCTTATTGATGAAGTTGATGGAAGAGTTGAAACTTTAGCTGGTGCTGGTAGTAATTCTACTAAGGAAGCATTAGACTTAGCTGAATTTTCAGAAAATGCCGGTGCTGATGCTGCACTTGTAATCACTCCTTATTACAATAAACCTCAGCCACATGGTTTAGTTGAACATTTTAAAACGGTTGCTGAAGCTACAGATATTCCAATTATTGCTTATAATGTTCCATCACGTACTGGAATTAATATGGATATAGATACAATTATCGAAATTGCAAAAATTGATAATGTTGATGCTATTAAAGAAGCAAGTGGTAGTATTGAAAAAATAAATGATATATATAGAGCACTATCTAATGAAGGTCTTGAAGATGATTTCACTATTCTTTCAGGAGAAGATAGTCTTACATTGCCTATAATGGCATTAGGTGGTAAAGGAGTTATTAGTGCGTCAGCTAATGTAGATTCTAAAAGAATGGTTTTAATGGTTGACAGTATGTTAAATGACGATTATCAAAGAGCTATGGAAATCCATTATGATATGCTTGATTTAATGAGGGTTATGTTTGTTGAATCTAACCCAGTTCCTGCAAAAACAGCTATGAACATAATGGGACTTCCTTCAGGCCCTCTTAGAAAACCGTTGGCCCCTATGAAAGAAGAAAATGTTGAAACTCTTAAAAAAGTATTAAAAGAAGCTAATTTAATTTAAAGGTAATTATTATGATTAAAGTTGCAGTTACTGGAGCCGTTGGAAGAATGGGCTCTGGTATTATTAAAAAAATAACAGAACAAGATGATATGGAAGTTGTAGCAGCTATTGAAATCCCAAACACTCCTTTTGCAGGTAAAGATGTTGGTGAAGCTATAGGTATTGGAAATTTAGGTGTTGAAATTGTAGGTTCAGAAGACTTAGCTAAAGCTTTAAAAGAGTCTGAAGCTGATGTATTAGTTGATTTTACAATAGCTCCTGCAGCTGTTGAAGCTATTAAAATTGCTGCTAATGAAGGTGTTAATTTAGTTGTTGGAACTACTGGATTTACAGAAGAACAAATGGATACCAATATTAAAAACATTGAAGAAAATGATGTAAATGCTATAATTTCTTCTAATTATGCTATTGGAGTAAATGTGTTCTTTAGTTTACTTAAAAAATTAACTCCAATTTTAGATGATTTTGATATTGAAATAATTGAAGCACACCATAATCAAAAAGAAGATTCTCCTTCTGGAACTGCTATGACTGCTTTTGAGGTGATTGCTGAATGTTTAGAACGTAATCCTGAAGAAGTAGGTGTTTTTGGAAGAGAAGGTCATGTTGGTAAAAGAACTAAAGAAGAAATTGGACTACATGCAATACGTGGTGGGGATATTGTAGGTGATCACACTGTATTGTATGTTGGTGATGGTGAAAGGTTAGAAATTACACATAGAGCTCATACTAGAGAAGTATTTATTGCTGGAGTTATTAGGGCTATTAGGTATATTCCTACTGCATCTAAAACATTCAGTGATATGAAAGATGTACTTGGATTGGAGTAGATAATATGGTTAATGTAGGTGTTTTAGGCGCAACTGGAATGGTTGGTCAAAGATTTATTCAATTACTCGATGCCCATCCTGATTTTGAATTAACAGCTCTTGCAGCTTCTGCTAGATCTGCAGGTAAAAGATATGAGGATGCAACAACATGGTATCTTAATGAAGAAATGCCTGATTCTGTAAAGGATATTATTGTTTGTGAAACAAATCCTGAAGATATGGATAATGATGTGGATATTGTTTTTTCATCAATTCCAACAGAACTTGCATTAAAAATAGAGAAAGACTTTGCTAAAGATTATGTTGTAGCTTCTAATGCTAGTGCTCATAGAATGAAAAAAAATATTCCTTTAGTTATTCCTGAAGTTAACCCAGAATATTTGGATATGATTGATGCTCAACAAAAAGAAAATGATTGGGATGGTTTTATTGTAACTAATCCTAATTGTTCTACTATTGCTTTAACATTAACTTTAAAACCTATTGTTGATAATTTCAATGTTAATGGTATTATGGTATCTACAATGCAAGCTATTTCAGGAGCAGGTTATAATGGTGTTCCTTCTATGGCTATTCTTGATAATCTTGTTCCTTATATTGGTAGTGAAGAAGAGAAAATGGAATCTGAAACTTTACACCTTTTAGGATCTTATGATGGTGATGGTGTCACTCCTGCTGATTTTAATTTGTCAGCTTCTTGTCATAGGGTTCCTGTTATTGATGGTCATACTGAAGCAGTTTTCATAAATCTTGATGATGACTTTGAAATTGAGGATGTTAAAGATAAAATGAAAAGCTTCAAGGCATTGCCTCAAGAATTAGGTCTTTATTCAGCTCCTGAAAACCCAGTTATTGTTAAAGATGAATCTGATAGGCCACAACCAAGAATGGATAGGAATGCAAGTAATGGTATGGCTGTTACTGTTGGAAGACTTAGAAAAGATCAAAGTTTTGACAATAGTTTCAAGTATGTGCTTGTAGGTCACAATACTATTCGTGGTGCTGCAGGTGCATCAGTCTTAAATGCTGAGTTAATAAATGACAAAATTTTATAAATTTTTCATATTTTTTTACTTTTTTAGGCTTATATTTAAATATAATGAACCTTAAATATTAATTATCTAATTGTCAATAGGATTAATGGGATATAATGAATATTGATGCTAATGTTGAAAATGAAATGTTACTATCGTTGATTAAGGCTAGTTTATTAGAACTTAACGAAGTAAAATTAAACTTAACAGAATCTAATCATCAGATTGAAATAGACAATTCTGATGATAAAATTAAAGAATTAGAAAGTTTAGTTCTAGATAAAGAAAAAGAAGTATCATTAATTAAATTTAAAGCTGATGAAGCAGTTGACATCTTAAAAGAGGAAATAGTTGAAAAAGATAAAGAGATTCAACTTAAAGAAAATAAAATTTATGAATTAAATTATGTTAATACTTCTTTAGAAGAAATTAAAGAGTATTTTGCTCAGCAACTTAATAATTATAAAAATAAAGAATTATCTGAAGTTAATGAAAGGTTAAATAAAGCTTATAAAACTCTTGCTGAGAGGGATGCTTATATTAATAATCTTACAAGACAGATTGATGAATTTAAAATTGAAATTGCACGTCTTGAAAATGATGTTGATAGTCAAAATAAAATTTTCAATCTTGAACGTGAACTTGAATCAAGAGATGCTCAAATTAGCAATATAACTAATCAGTTAAAGATTATTCAAGAAAAATCTGTTCCTATCGAAGACTTTTATTATCTTAAAGAAGAACTTAATAAAAAAGATAATAAAATTAAACGTTTAGAAGAGATTAATGAGTTTTTCAATGAATTACAAGAAGAAAACGAATATTATAATAGTAATAAAGAACAGACTCCCCCATTTAAATTGGATAAAGGTTAACTATATTCTTTTTACAAAGGCTCTTATTTGTGATGCTTCTGCTTTTATTTTTATTGGGATAAAATATCCTTTATATTTTTTATCATTAAGTTTTCCATAGCTATTAATATTTTCAGCTATCCAGATATTATTCTCTAGTAATATGTTATGAATCTTATTTTCACCAATTTTATCAACTGAACATGTATCTATTGCAACACCTTTAACATTTTCACTTACTAATCTTTTAGCAAAATCAATAGAAAGGTAAGGATAATCCATAAAATATTCATCTTTGCCCCAATACTTTGAGTTTCCTGTATTTATTATGACTATCTCTTCAAGGTTTTCTGTTGAATTTATTATTTTTTGGGATGTGTTAATAACAGTAGTTATTCCTATAAAACTATCAACAGAATAATCACTTATTTTTTTATCATAAAAATAATGAAAAGGACTATCTATGTGTGTTCCAGTGTGTAGTGAAGTAGAATAGCTAGATAATACACAATCATCAATATTTAATCTTTTTATTTCTGTTTTAGGATCTTCTGGAAACTCTTTAATGTCATTGTCAATAATATGTGTCAAATCAATAAATGTCATATAAATATTTATGTTAGTTATTTCATTAAATTCTATCTAATCTTCATATCATCATTAATAATTATGTTATGTGTATAAACCAATAACTATTTATATAACCTCAAACTCAGTTAATATAGTATAACTAGTATATAGTATACTCAAGTTATTAAATTATAAATCGATATATTAAGGTGATAAAATGGCACAAGGACAACCAATATTTATTTTACCTGAAGGAACCAATAGAATGATTGGTAGAGATGCACAAAGAAACAACATCTTAGCAGGTAAAGTACTTGCAGAAACTGTAAGAACCACATTAGGTCCAAAAGGAATGGACAAAATGTTAGTAGACGGTCTTGGTGATATTGTAGTAACCAACGACGGAGTAACAATCTTAAAAGAAATGGATATTGAACATCCAGCAGCAAAAATGCTCGTAGAAGTAGCAAAAACCCAAGAAGATGAAGTTGGAGACGGAACTACTACTGCAGTAATTATTGCTGGTGAATTATTAAAAAATGCTGAAAACTTACTTGACTTAGATATCCACCCTACTATTGTAGCTATGGGATACAGACAAGCAGCAGCAAAAGCACAAGAAATCTTAGATGAAATCGCTATTGACAGTGTAGATAAAGAAACTTTAATAAAAGTAGCTATGACTGCAATGACCGGAAAAGGAACTGAAGCTGCACGTGAACCATTAGCAGAATTAATTGTAGATGCAGTTCAAAAAGTAGCAGATGATGATGGTGTAGACATTGATCACATCAAAATCGAGAAAAAAGATGGTGCTGTAGTAGAAGACTCTACTTTAGTTGAAGGTGTAATTGTAGATAAAGAAAGAGTACACCCAGGAATGCCTAAAGAAGTTAAAGATGCTAAAATAGCTTTATTAAACAGCCCACTTGAAGTAAAAGAAACTGAAGTTGATGCTGAAATCAGAATAACTGACCCTGCTCAAATGCAAGCATTCATCGAACAAGAAGAACAAATGGTAAAAGACATGGTTCAAAAAATCGTAGATGCTGGAGCTGACGTATTATTCGCACAAAAAGGTATTGATGATTTAGCACAACACTACTTAGCTAAAGCTGGTGTATTTGCTGTAAGAAGAGTTAAAAAATCTGACATTGAAAAATTATCAAGAGCAACTGGTGCAACTGTTGTATCTAACTTAGATGATTTAGATGAATCTGACTTAGGTGAAGCAGGTATTGTAGAAGAAAGAAAAGTATCTGGTGAAGATATGATCTTTGTAGAAAAATGTAAATCTGCAAAAGCTGTAACCTTATTTGTTAGAGGAAGTACCAAACACATTGTCGATGAAATCGTAAGAGCAATCGAAGATGCAATTGGTGTAGTTGGAGCTACTGTTGAAGATGATCAAGTTGTAGCTGGTGGAGGAGCTCCAGAAATAGCTATGGCTAAAAAACTTAAAGATTACGCAGAATCAATTAGTGGAAGAGAACAATTAGCAGTATCTGCATTTGCAGAAGCTTTAGAAATTGTTCCTAAAACCTTAGCTGAAAATGCAGGTCTTGACAGTATTGATTCATTAGTTGACTTAAGAGCTTCTCATGAAGAAACCCCATACATGGGATTAAATGTATTTACTGGAAAAGTAATGGACATGAAAGAAGCTGGTGTAATTGAACCAAAACGTGTCAAAAAACAAGCTATTCAATCTGCATCTGAAGCAGCTGAAATGATTTTAAGAATTGATGATGTAATTGCATCCAGTAGTAGTGGAAACCCTGATATGGATCCTGCTGCTATGGGTGGAATGCCTCCAATGATGTAGATTTTTTCTACATTTTTTCTCTTTTTTTTATTTTTAGTGTTTATTAATCTTCATTTTAAATTATTTCAATGGTGCTTTTGTTT
>JABUVA010000026.1:7745-9044 GCA_021442885.1 Methanobrevibacter sp.
GAGATAATAATATAATTTTAACTCCTAGACAAAAAGTAACATTTGATGATGTATGGGGTATGATTGATGATGATTGTGAAGATTGGAATGTAGATGAGTTGGTTTATAATTTTAATGTTTAAAACTAACATATAAAATAGGTTTTATTTCATATATTTAGAATAATAGTTATATTTTTAAATTTTTATTAATTGTTCATTTTTACTAACCATATTTTATTCAATTTCTTGTATTTTAGGTATTTTTAGTTACATTTATATATAGTGTTGTTAATACAATTTATTTAAATTTATTTAAAGGAGGTAAATTATCATGGTAGATAAAAAAACACCTGCAGAAGGTTGGCCAGTAATTAGTGGAGATTATATTGTAGGTGATCCAGAAAGCCCTGTTGCTGTTACAACACTAGCATCACATATAGAAGGAGAACTTACAGGTGCAGCTATTGCTGGGCCTTGTAAAACAGAAAACCTAGGAATAGAAAAAGTTGTAGCTAATACTATTTCAAATCCAAATATTAGATTCTTAATATTAGCTGGAGCTGAAGTACAAGGACATATTACAGGCCAAAGTATTCAAGCTTTATATGAAAACGGTTGTGACCCTGAGAAGAAAAGCATTATTGGTGCTACTGGAGCTATTCCTTTTGTAGAAAATGTTCCATTAGAGGGAATTGATAGATTTCAACAACAATTAGAAATCGTTGATATGATTGATGTTGAGGATACTGGACAAATCAATGCTAAAATAAATGAATGTATTGAAAAGGACCCTGGAGCATATGAAGAAGAAGCTTTAATGGTAGCAATTGAAGAAGATGATGAGGGTAATGAAAAAATTGTTATTATTCCTCAAAATAAAAATAATTCTTAAATTAGGGTCCAATCCCTATTTTTTTTTTAATATTAATAGTTTGAAATACAAATATTGTTCTATGCATTATAAAAATGTAGGAAGTATTCTATCTTCAAATTGTGGAATGAACATTTATCGAGGATGTACTCACGGTTGTATTTACTGTGATAGTCGAAGTAAGATTTATAACATGAACCATAAGTTTGAAGATATTGAAGTTAAACAGAACTCACTTATTTTACTTAAAAAAGCTTTAAAATCAAGAAAAAAGTGTATGATAGGAACTGGGGCAATGTCAGACCCATATATGCCAATTGAAAAACACTTAAAATATACTAGAGAATCTCTAAAATTAATTTATAAGTATGGATTTGGATTTACCTGCATTACTAAATCTGATTTGATTTTAAGAGACTTGGATTTACTTAAAAATATTAATAATAA
>JABUVA010000026.1:9052-13826 GCA_021442885.1 Methanobrevibacter sp.
ATGACTCTTACAACTACTGATGAAGATTTATGTAAAATTATAGAACCAAATGTTATTTCTACTTATGAACGTTTTAAAGTATTAAAAACTTTTGAAAATGTAGATATTCCTACTGTTGTTTGGTTAACTCCCATTTTGCCTTTTATCAATGATACTAAAGATAATATTAAGGGAATTGTTGATTATTGTATTGATGCTAATGTTTATGGAATTATATGCTTTGAAATGGGCCTTACTTTAAGAGAAGGTAATAGAGAATACTTTTATTCAAAATTAGATGATTACTTTCCTGGTTTGAAGGATAAATATATAAAAACATTTAAAGACAATTATAATCTACCAAGTCCTAATAATAATCATTTAATGAGGATTTTTAAGAAAAAATGTAAAGAAAATGGAATTATTGTTAATAATAATAAGATATTTAATTATTTATCCGAATTTCCTTCAGATGATTATCAATCAACATTAATGTGATTTTTCACATTTGCACATTTAGAATATTTTTTTAACAAATCTTAAATAATTATAAAATATGGTAAGAATTAATATAAATATTTCAGAAGAGGACTATAATTTTATTATGTTATTAATAAAAGAAGGGTTATTTCATAACAAAGAAGATTTTATACAAGAAGCAATTAAAAGGAAATTAAATAATTATAATATAATAAATTCGAAAAATATTTCTAAAATAGAAGCAATGGAAAAAATCCATAGCTATTGTAAAGAAAAAGGAAAATTCTCAATTTTAGATATTGCTCAAGATTTAGGGTTTGATATTTTTTTCGTACTTGAAGTGGTAGATAATTTGATAAAAGAGGGTGTAGTGGAAAAGATTATAATCTAATACTTATTTTTATTTATTTTCATAAATTCATCATAGCTATTTGTATTTAGTATATCTTCGAAAAATTTCTTCTTTTTAGGGCCTAAATTTTGTAAAAAATCATTATAATATTCTGATTTTTTTATATTTTCATAATCTTCTTTTATTAAATTATACATTTGATTCTGGTATTTTTTATCTATTCCTGCTAAAGTCATTCTAGGCCCATTTATTTTATAAGCTATTAAATCATATTTGTAGTCCTCATAGAAGTTATTTTCTGTAAATATATCAAATAAGATTTTGCCTGCTTTTACAGTATCAAGGAACTTATGATCTAACCTTTCTGTAATAGAATCTTCATGTTTAAGTCTATAATAAAGATGTTTACGTATAATTGAAATTTTCTTGGCTTTTAGATAAACATAATAGAAAAAGGGCATATCCTCAAAATAAATGTTTTCTGGAAATTTGGCATTTATCTTTTTTAGAAATGAATTTCTATATATTTTTTGACATGCGCTTACTGAAAAATCAAATAAAACATCTTTTGTATCATTATGTGTGAAAATCTGGTTTTCTTTTATGTGTTCAATATTTTTAAGGTTAAACCAATCACTTTCATAATATTCGCCAGTTTTTCCATCATAGTTAATTATCTGAAACATTGTTATGTCTGTTGAATTCTTTTTAGCCTCTGTGTATGTAATTTCACACATTTTCTCATCTAACCAGTCATCTGCATCTAAAAACCCGATGTATTCTCCTGTTGCATATTCCATTCCAATATTTCTACTTGCCCCAAGACCTTTATTTTCCTGATTGATTATTTTTATCCTTTCATCATTAAACTGTTTAATAATATTTGGAGTATTGTCTGTTGACCCATCATTAACTATTATTAACTCAATTTCTTCTAGTGTTTGATTTAGGACGCTTTTTATGGCATTTTCTATGAATTCTTCTCCATTATAAACACATAGTATTATTGAAATTTTTGTCATGGTTTTTATTTTTATTTTCCTAGAATTAGTTTTTTTTCCTTATTTTTTCAATAGCTATTTATTTTATTTATAACAATATAATATTATGAAATTAGGATTTTCAACACTTTCTTTATTTAGAAATAACAATGAGGAAATAATTAAAATAGCTAAAGAACATAATTTTGATATGATTGAGCTACTTGGAGAGGGTCCGTTTTATTTAAATTCTATTGATGCTTTAAAAGGTTTTGATGTTTTAATTCATGGACCTACAGTTGATTTAAATATTGCAAGTATTAATAGGGGAATAAGGGCTGAAACTATTAGACAATTGAAAGAAACTGTTGATGTTGCTGAAGACATTGGTGCAAGGGCAATTACAATTCATCCAGGTAAAATTGGTCGTAAGGATGAGAGATTACGTAAGGCAGCTGTTGGGCTTTGTATTGAAGGTGTCTCTGAGTTAATGGATTATGCAACAAATGTTAAAATATCTGTTGAAAATATGCCATCAAGATTTTCTTTTTTGGGAAATAGGATTGATGAGCTTGAAAGAATCCAATCAGAAACAGGTTGTGTACTTACTATCGATACTGGTCATGCTAATACTTGTGAGGACTGTGCTGATTTCTTTGATTTAGATAATATTTATTATTTCCATTTAAATGATAATGATGGGGTTAAAGATCAACATGTTCCATTAGGGGAAGGAACACTTGATTTAGAACTACTTAAAAAAGTTGATGAGGGTATTTTAGAGTTGAATACTTTTGAGAAGGTTTTGAAAAGTAAAGATGTTATTGATAATATTTAATATTATTTTAGTTTTTACTCTTCATTAAAGTCTATAATATCATTATTTTCCTTTACTATTTTTGCAATTGATTGTTCGGCATTAGTTAATTTTTCATCACAATTTTTAATTAAAACCATAGCTTTATCAAATTCTTCAATTGCATTATCTAAAGATACATCTCCAGATTCTAATTTTGATACAATTTCTTCTAATTGTTTTAAACTTTCTTCAAAACTTAATTTTTCCATTTTAAATCACCTTTGCATTTATTGAACCATCATCAAATTCGATTTCAATTTTATCTCCTTTTTTCAGTTGTTTACTACTTAAAATTACTTTGTTATCATGTTTTGTTAATGTATATCCTCTTTTCAATGTTTTTCTAGGATTTAAGAGCACTAATTTTTCTTTATTTTTATCCAATTCTTCTTGTTTATTTTTTATAATTTTTTGAGGGTTTTTAAGAATATATGAGTTTTTAAACCTATTTAATTGGTTTTCAGATGTTTTCATCAATTCATTTGATTTGTATTCTAATGTTTTTGTTATTTGAGTTAATTCTTTTTCTTTTTTTATTATAAGATTTCTAGAGTTAAATTCAAGTCGATTTATTATGTTGTTTAATCTATTTCTTTTAGAATCTTCTAGGTTTGATGATAAATATTTTAAGGTGTTTTTGAGTTCCTTAAATTTATTTTCTCTTTTTGAAAGAATTTGTTTTGAATTGTACTGTAATTTATATGTTAAATTTTCAAATGAATCTAATTTCTCTTTATATATTAATTTGGGATTATTAAGCAATCTATTTCTACAAATATTGTCATAATCCCGTCTACACTCATTTAATTTATATTCTAATGTTCGTTTAATTCTTTTTTTAAGTGATTCTAGTTTGTCTAATTTTTCTGTTATATCTGGAACTGCTAGTTCGGCAGCTGCAGTAGGTGTTGCTGCTCTTTTATCAGCTACTTCTTCTATTATTGTAAAATCACTTTCATGACCAACAGCACTTATAATGGGTGTTTTTAGTTTAAATACTTCACGAGCTAATTTTTCATCATTAAAACACCATAAATCTTCTACACTTCCACCACCACGCCCTATAATTATAGTATCTAAATTAAATTTATCTGATTTTTTTAATTGTTTGATTAATTCTTCTGGAGCATCATTTCCTTGAACTTTTGAGGGGAATAGTAAAATTTCTGTAAAAGGCCATCTACGTTTAACTGTAGTTATTATGTCATGAATAACAGCCCCTCCTTCTGCAGTTATCACTCCAATTTTTTTAGGAACTGGAGGTAATTGTTTTTTATGTTTAGGATCAAACAATCCCTCTTTTTTAAGTTTTTCTTTAAGTTTTAGGTATTGTAGATATAAATTACCTGTGCCACCTTTTTGGATTTTGATAACTTGAATATTGTAAGTCCCATCTCTTTTATAAACCGTTACTTTTCCTTTTACAATAACTTCCACTCCTTCTTTAGGTTTTATTGTTCTAAAAGCATAGTTTTTAAACAGAGTGCACTTTATTTTAGAGTTTTCATCTTTTAAATCAAAATAATAGTGTCCAGACTTACTAAGATAAGGTTTTGAGATTTCTCCTTTAACTTTTAAGTTTATAAAGTTATTTCCTATGTGTTTGTGGATTTTTTGGTTTAAATCAGATACGCTTATATATTCCTTTTCCAATAAAACTCACCTCATATAACAATATTTATATTAAATACAATATTAATAATATTGCTTTTATTTATCTAGAAATTGATTATTTATTAAATATCTAATTAATATTTTTAATGATTTAGAACTTTAATTTATCCACTTTTATGTTTACATAGTTTATAGTATTTTTTCAAATAAAATTAGGTATTATTTCATTAAAAATATTTTTTAGCTATCATCTATTATTTTTCTAATGGGTTGTTTTTTATTAATAAAACTTTATTCTTTTTAATTTAAACAATAATCTTTAGATATTTTTTCTTAACATGAAAATCAAATAACAAATTTTATTTAATATTAACCTTAAAAATTTATTTATTTATAAATATATGAAATTTCAAAATGATCTGCTATGTTAAAAATCAAAGGAAAAGTTGATGATGAAGAGTATATAGTACCATTTTCTAAAGGTATTTTGGCAAAATCTCTTATGGTAAC
>JABUVA010000026.1:13835-18448 GCA_021442885.1 Methanobrevibacter sp.
GTAATGCTTTTAAAATAGCTGCTGAAATTGAAGATAGTTTAAAAAGCCAAGGAATTGAAATTATTGAATTGCCAAATTTAGTTAAATCAATCATTAAACACTTGGAAGAGAATTATCCCATTTTTGCTAATAAATATAAAAAATGGAGAATTATTAGAAAAACCAAAGAACCTTTGATTATATTAATTGGAGGAGCATCAGGTGTTGGAACTTCTTCAATGGCTTTTGAATTAGCAAGTAGATTAGGTTTGAAGAATTTGATAAGTACAGATATGATTCGTGAAGTAATGCGTAAAATAGTATCTATTGAATTAAGTCCAGTTATTCATGAATCTAGTTTCACTGCTCATGAAAGTATTAGGAGACATAATATTGAGTCAGATCCTATAATTGAGGGATATATAGATCATGTTGATGTTGTAAATATTGGTGTTGAGGCTATTATTGAAAGGTCTCTTAAAGAAGGGATAAGCACTATTATTGAAGGAGTTCATATTGTTCCAGGATTTATAAATAGGGAATTAATAGAAAATAACAATATTGTCATGTTTATATTAGCAATTGATAATCCCGAGATTCATAAAGGTAGATTTTATTCAAGATGTAGGCAACCATGGGTTAAAAGATCTCTTAAAAGCTATCTGGATAACTTTGAATCAATAAGAAAAATACAGGATTTTACTGTAAACCAAGCTAAAATGTATAATGCTCATATAATAAATAATGTAGATGTTGTAAATACAATTGACATTATGGTAGATGATATTATAGAAAGATATGGTGATGTTAGTGTTAACAAATAAAGTAAAAGATGTAATGACAAAGGATGTAATAACAGTTAATCCAGATTTGGATGTTGTTTATGCATTTGAAAAACTGATGAAACACAAAATAAGCGCAATGCCAGTTGTGGATGATAATGACAATATGGTTGGAATTATAACTGCAACAGACTTGGGGCACAATTTGATTTTAGATAAATATGAACTTGGAACTCAAGTTGGAACTATTATGGTTGATGATGTTTATTGTGTTTCTCCTGAAGATACAATTGAATCAGCAGTATCTGCAATGACAAAAGCAACTCCAGGTAATGATATTTTAAATCAATTACCTGTTCTTGATGGTGGAAAACTAGTGGGTATAATATCTGATGGTGATATTATTAAATATTTATTCTAATTTTTTCTTTTTATTTTTGGTTGTGTCTTTAAATATTAAGACATAATTATTATTTATATTTTCTAATTGTTTTTATATTGAATTTATTGTATTGTTAAAGTACTTTATAGGGGAATGGTTTTAGAAAAACCGATTTCAATCTAATTGATGATAAGAAAAAGCATTCTGTCTATTTTTCAAAGACCATTTAATACAAATACATAATGTTTAAATAGATTAATTAACATATATATGACTTGGCTAGACTGGAGGGTTAGGGGTCCTCTGTTAGCACACACCCCCTTTGGTGCAGTCGAAGTTCAAAAGGCGGCTTTTTGAGAAAGTATAGGCCTAAACAACGGTATAGAAACCTCGCCCTACAGGATTAATGTTGATAAAATTTTTACTGGAGGGTAAAGATAAATTATCTTCATTTTAGGAATGTGTCAGGCCCGGAAGGGAGCAGCTCTACTAATTGCAATTAATGCTTGTAGAATCACGGGGTGGAGCTTGTTTGTTTAGATCACTTATATTTTTGAGACTTGTCCACTTTTGAACACGCCATTATTTAAAATAATAATAAAGTTTATATATTAATAAAATCTTAATTATTTTATATATGTCGGGATGGCCCAGCCTGGTACGGCGTCGGACTGCTAATCCGATGATCCCTTGGATCACACGGGTTCAAATCCCGTTCCCGGCGCTCTTTTTAATTTTTTTCTTATAATTTATTTAATGCTATGTTATTTTTCAATTACTCCAAAGAGTTTTTTTTAATATTAATTTCTTTTTTATTATAATCATGTGGATAAGGACTGATATTAGCTTTGATGACAACATCTACTTCTTCAATTATTGCATTTTGTACATTTTGAACTATATTATGACATTCTTTTAATTTTAAATCTCCTTCAAGTTCAATATAAAGAAATACTACTGCATATGTACCAAAGTTATTAACAATGATTTTACGTGTCCCATATACTTCAGGAACCGAATTTGCTACTTTTTCAATATCTTTTATTATTTCAGGTGAACCTACTTTTCCCATTATAGCATCAACATTTATTCTACACACATCTATTGCTGTTTTAAAAATAAGTAATGAAATAACTATTCCAATTATAGGGTCAAATATAGGATAACCAATTCTTGAAAGGATAACTCCGAATACAATAGCTACTGATGAAAAAACATCTACTCTTTGATGTTGTCCATCAGCAATTATTGCTGGAGAGTTGATTTTTTTACCAAGACGAATAATATAAGTACTTATTATTATATTGGTTATAATTCCAATAATTGCCATTACAGCAGCTAGATAAGTAGGTGTTGTAATTAATCCGGGATTTAATAATCTTTCAATAGCTCCTTTTATAATTTCAAGTCCGACTACTATTAAAAAGATTGTTATTATAAGACCAGCTAGTGCTTCTGCACGGCCATGTCCAATTGGATGTTCTGCATCTGCTGGTTTTTGACCTATTCTAAAACCAATATAAGCTATTATGGTTGTAAGTATATCTGATAATGTATGTGCTCCTTCTGAAAATAACGCATAACTTCCAGACATTATTCCAATAGCCATATTTAAAATTGTTAATAGGCTGTTTCCTAGGATTCCAACTAAAGCAGCACGTTTTCCATATTTGGCTCTTTTTTTATTCATTTCATAATCCTTCTAGTATGTCCATTGCTTTTTTAATATTTTCATATGAGTTTGCATAAGACATTCGCACATGTTTATCTCCATTTTTACCAAATGGTGCACCTGGAACTGTTATTACTCCTGCATCTGATGCTTTTTTAACAAATTCCATTGGATTTTCAATTTTAGGATAAACATAAAAAGCTCCATCTGGGACTGGTAGTTCATATCCCATTTCAATTAATCGTGATGTAATTAAGTCACGTCTTTTTTCAAACTCACCAACCATTTTTTTAACAGAATCTTGAGGTCCTTTTAAAGCTTCTAAAGCTCCCATTTGACTAGTGGAATTTGTACATGCAACACAATATTGGTGTATTTTAAGTAATTCTTCATTAAATTTTTCATTAGCATTTAAATATCCTATTCTCAATCCTGTCATAGCATATGTTTTTGAAAAACCATTTATTGTAATAACATTGTCACTGTAAGCTCCTGGTGAATAATGTTTTTTACCATAAATAATTTTTTCATAGATTTCATCAGATATTATTAAAAAATCATGGTCTTTGGATAATTCAGCTATTGCTTTTATATCTTCTTTTTCCATTACAACTCCTGATGGGTTACATGGGGAGTTTAACATTATTGCTTTTGTTTTTGGAGTTATTTTTTCTTGAACATCATCTGCTTTAAGCTTTAAACCATTTTCTAATTTACATTCAATAGAAACGGAAGTTGCTTCAGCTAAGTTTATACAAGCTTCATATGAAAGAAAACTAGGATCAGGTAGTAAAATTTCATCACCTTTTTCAAAGAATGCTTGTGAACACAAATAAAGGGCTTCACTTGCACCATCTGTTACAATAATGTTTTCTGGATTTGTTTTAATGTTATTGTCATTTTTAAACTTTTTAACAATTTCTTCTCTAAGTTCAATATAACCTTTGTTTGGTGTGTAATGAGTTAAATTTTCGTCAAGTGCATCAACAATTGCTTGTTTAATATTTTCAGGAACATCAAAATCAGGTTCTCCAATTCCAAGATTTATTGCATTAGGATTTGTCACTTCAAACATTTTCCTAATTTCTGACAACTCAACTTTTTTTGTTCTAATACTTGGTTTTATCATAATAATTAATTTGTTTTTTATACTATTAATTTATTTACATGCTCCACAGTTATAACAGCTTTCTTTTTCACACCATGGTGTCTGTTGGCCTGTTTTTATTTTTTCATATTCTTTTATTAGAAATTCCTTTTTAACTCCAACATCAATATTGTCCCAAGGTAGTTTATCATTTATGGAATAATTTGGAATATTTTCTTTCCATTCTTTTAATGTAATTTTACTAAAAATCGATTTTTCAATTATGTTAGAAATATCCTTATTTCCACAAGATAATATATACTGAATCATACCTTTTTTAGGACTTTCTACCTTAAGTTTATAATTTCTCATTTCACGTTTAATAAAACGCATCTTCTTTTTTATATCTTTTATATTATAGCTATTCCACTGTAGTGGAGTATGTGGTTTTGGGATTAATGGGTTGATACTAAAACGAATTGAATTATCATTTCGAAAACTTGCAAGATATTTCATAAAATCAACTAACTCTTTAATATCTTCCATAGTTTCATTAGGCAGTCCAATAATAAAATATAATTTCATATTAAAACCTAAATCAAATGAATCTTTAACAACACTAATAATTTTATCATCAGATAATTCTTTATTAATTGATTTTCTAAGTTTTTCTATAGATTCTGGAGCTATTGTAATTGTTTTCAGATTGCT